>JASIKV010000446.1 GCA_030049455.1 Terriglobia bacterium | reverse complement strand
GCGCTCAGGCCGTTGCTCAGCAGCAGGCGGTAGGCGACCGATTCCACGCCATTGTGCTTGGTGTTGGCCACGGCCCAGGCCTGATCGACGGTCACGGGTTTGTAACGAACCACGGTTTGAAGCTTGCTGCGTTGCGATTCTTCCCACTCCGCCCTGCCCGCTGCGCCAGATAGAATCTCCGGGCGGGAGATTTCACTCGCCAATTTGCGCGCCAGGCCCAGAATGGTCAGGTTATCTTTGGGGAGTCCGCCCGCAAGCTCGCTGAAGCTTTTCGTGTCCTCACCAACGTCCATGGGCTCATCGCTCGCCGGCAATCCGAAGTGCTGGTCGAGGAATTTGTACTCCTGCCGCTGGTCGTCCACTTCGTAATTGTGCGCGGAGATGGTTGTGTTCTCAAAGAACCGCAGATTGTCTTCCTGTCCATACAGGCGGAAAAACCGGCGAACGGCTTCATAGATGTACGGCTTCACCAGAGCGGCGCGAAAGCAGCAATCGTCCTCGGCGTTGTTGATCAGCAGCGTGGGCCGGGGCGCGCGAATGGCCGTGAACGTCGAATAGTCCTGCCCAACCAGCAGGTCAGTGGCATTTTGCTCCAGGTCGCCGGCCTCAGAATCGGGCGCCAGCGCCATTCTTCCTTCCAGCGAGGTGTATCCGGCGACGGGGATGGAGACGTTAACGCGTTCGTCGAGCGAGCTTAGGATGATGGTTTGCCAGCCGCCGCCGGAAAGACCCGTGACGGCGATGCGCTTCGTGTCCACCCGGGGATCCTGCCACAGATAATCAAGGCCTCGGCGCATGGCCAGGTAAAACAGTCCCACCATGTTTGCGCCCGCCAGGTCCAGGTGGCCGCCATACCAGTGGGAGTTTTCCTGGGTGTTCGATTCTCCCATGCCCAGCCACTCAAGGTTCAGCGCGATCATCCCGCGCAGGGCTTCGTTGATGCACATTTTCTGCTGGAAAACCTCCGCCTTGCCTCGTGAGCCGTGGTGGCCCATTACGTTCAGCACCGCCGGAGCTTTGCCCTGGAGATCTGCGGGCTCATACAGCAGCGCAGTGGTATAAAACCCTGGCACCACTTCGTAACGCAGCTTGTGCAGCGTGTATCCTTTGCCCGAAGGAATCGCTCCCAGGTCTTCAAAGCGCGGCGCGGAGTTCACCCACTCGCTCGGCCAGCCGTGATACACCACGTCCTCAAGAACGCGCTTGCGGATTTGCTCTCCCTCGCGCGTCCACTCCTCGGGTGTAGAAACCGGGGGCAGACTGGGGACCTGCTTTTCCAGAAATTCCTGCAGTTGAAACTCCACGACTGTGGGCGATTGAAGATCCTTTTCCATGATGGGCTTCAATTGGTAGGGAGTGCTCTGAGCACACAGCAAACTGGGGATCATCACTGAAAGAAAACCGAAAAGGCCTCGGACCTTCATTGTCCCTCCGCATCGGCGACGTCCGATGAATTCTCGCGCTAAGACTACTCGCATTCGGGTGACTGTCAAGACTGAAACGGAGGGAAAATTGTGGGGAGGCGTCAGAAAATCGGAGAGGGGCGGCCGAGTCGGCGCCTGCGCGGAGAGACACTTTCCGCAGGGTGATTGACACGCGCAATTTCGGGGGGATTTGAGATGCTGGGAAGCCTATTTCGCTCCGGGCCGGACGTTCGTCGCCCGGGGTCCTTTTTCGCCGCGTTCCATCTCAAACTCCACCGCCTCACCTTCCTTCAACGAATCAAAGTTGATTTGCTGAAGGCTGCTGCGATGGAAGAAAATCTCCTGACCATCGGTTGAACGGATGAACCCAAACCCGCGGTCACGAATGACCCGCTTGATTGTGCCTTGCATACACACCTCGATTTGCGCCGGGGGCCTTTACGTTGATGTCGCCTGTGAAGTCACCTCTCGCACACGTTGGGGCCACTTTACCAGTACGAAAGGTCAATGTCAAAGGGATGAAACCTTAAAAGAGAATCTCTGTTCCGGGCGCATGGGACGATATGTCCGAAGGGATGATGGGCCTTCAGTACTGGTGCAGTTTGCTGTAAAGGCGGCTTTACGCCGCCATTTGGCGAGATAAACTCGCCGCCATGAATTCAAACTGCACCACCACGTGGACCTTCAGGCAGCTTCCGTTTTGAATGAACTGATGGCAGCGCTGAGATCCTCATAAATGTCGAAGACCGTGCTGAGGCGGGTGATTTGAAGAAGCTGCGCAACCCCCCGCGGCAGGTGCAGAAGCTTCAAATCGCCTCCCACATTGCGCGCGGAAGTGAATCCGGAAACCAGCGATGAAAGGCCGACGCTGTCAAGGTAAGTCACCTCGCCGAGATTGAGCAGAATGTGCCTGTGCCCCGCCGTGAGCAGGTCCTTCAACTTGGTGCGCAGCGCTTCCGTCTCCGGCCCCAGGGTGATGCGCCCGCGCAAATCCACCAGCATGATGCCGTCAATGACCTTCTCCACGATAAATATCGCCACGGTAATTCCTCCCAGCGAGTTGTACCAAACTGATTCCCGCCGCGCGGACGGCGGATCATTCGAGGACGAACGCTGCGGGGGGCATCCTATCACGGGGATGGAGATTTTGCGAGAAACTCTTGCGGAAACTTTGTGACGACCACTCGAACGGGCCTCTATTGGTCCATGGGAGGCGCCAGCACCCAGCGGTTCTTGTGTAGAAAATCACTGACGATGTTGATGTCATGCGCGTCGCACATCAACAGGCGGCAGAAGACGTCAGCGGTGCCGATTTTGGGTTCGACCTTGGCGGCTTCCTTGAAGGCCCGCTCCGCCTCGCGATGGCTTCCCGACTCCCACAGGGCAATGGACTGGAGAGCCATCATGGCCGTGGAGTTGGGATCGACGTTCAGGACCATGGCGCACTCGGCGAGTGAGCCTTCGTAATCGCGCTGCTTCCAAAGGACCAGGGCCATGATGCGGTGCCCCTCCGGCCCCTGGGGATTTTCCGCAATCATTTTTCCCGCCAAAGCGGAAGCGCCCTGAGCGTCGCCCCGGCGCAGAAGTCCGGTGGCCAACTGCTCGCGCGCCCCGGGGAAATCGGGGTTGGATTGCAAAACCTTTTGCAGCAGATCGGTGGCGCGCGCCGCTTCACCCGCCTGATTCAGCAGCACGGCAAGCTCGTACTGGCTTTGCCAGTCTTGCGCGTCCAAGGCCACAGCCTTCTCCAGAAGGGATCGCGCTTCCCCATTCTTGTCTTCTTGAACCAGGATCTGCGCAAGCGCCGCATAGGCCGGCCCCAGGTCCGGTGAGACCAGAATGGCCTGCCTTAAGGCCGCTTCCGCCTGCCCCGTGCGATGCTGGAACATGCGCATCTGGCCCAGGGCGAGGTAGGACTCGCCATTGTGCGGGTCGAGCTTGCCCGCAGCTTCATACTCGCTGGCGGCCTTTTCCTCCTCCCCACTGGCGAAATCCGCGCGCCCCAGCGTGACGTGCGCCAGGGCGTTGTCCGGAGCGATGCGCACAGCCTCCTCCGCCTGGGGAAGCGCCTCGTGCGGCCGGTCCGAGTCGAGGTAAAGGACCGCCAGATTGATGCGCAACATGGCATCCTTCGGACTGAGGGCCAGGGCCTTTGAAAATTCCGCCGCGGCAATGCCCTCGTAATCTGCCGCAGAAAGCCCGCCCTTTTTGTTGAGTTGTGAATTCACCGGCAAGGTCAGCGCCCAGGCGACAGATCCCAAAGTGTAGTGGGCGTCGGAATCAGAGGGATCGAGCTGCGTGGCCGTCTGCAATTCGCGAAAAGCCTCCGGCAGGCGTCCCTGCTCGCGCAAAGCCAGTCCCAGCCCGCGGTGAGCGGCCTCCAATTCCGGCTGGATTTCAATGGCCGCGCGGAACGCTTTCTCCGCCCCCAGGGCATCGTGCTGACCCATATGATCGAACCCCTGCAGAATCAGGTCGCCGGCCTGCTTGCTCACCTGGACCCCCGTCGGCGCGGCAGGAGGCCCCTGGCACAAAGCAGCGGAGGCGAAAAGCAAAAGGGCTAAAGGATAAAGGGTAAAAGAAAGGTGGCGATGCGTGAGAGGACGGTCGCCAAGTCGTGAAGATTCTTGAGGTGCAATTGCAGAACCACCTTCAACCACACAGGAATTTCTAATCTTGTTAATGTCATTCATCTGAAAATTATCCTGGAATGAAATATCGTCCTGCTTCCCGTGAAGCTGAATCGAAGCGACACCCTTCGGAATCTCATTTGCGCGCATCGATTTGCCTTTTGCGTTTTGAACTTTGCATTTTGCCTTTCTAGTTTATCCCTCTCCGTTTACCCTTACCCTTTAGCCTATAATCCCTCAAGGAGCGCTTCGCACCTGCTGCGGATCGTGAATCACGATTTCCGCCCTGCCCTGGTATGCGACAACGTCACCCCGAATCTCGACGCGCTTGCCCTGCAGAGAGGCCAGATTCCCAAATTTGTTCTTGTCGGTGGAGAAAATCACGCTGGAAAAAGGGCAGGAGTGATAGTCCTGGCAGAAATCCAAAAAGGTATTTCCCGTGCTCGCGGAATAGACTCGCAGAACAAGCCCGGAAACACAGCCGGTTGAGCCCACCAGCGGCCCGGCATTTCGAATATCCACGCAGGGTGGCGGAGCGGATGGTGCGGGGTCGTTGCCCGGGGCCAGATCTGCCTGGACAGGTCCTGGAGCGAGGGGATCGACGGGGGCGGTCGCAGGCTTTCGGCTGAAACGCGAGCCCACTCCTACTCCCAGCCCGAAGGCCAGGAGCAGAAGTCCCAGAACCACAAAGATTGGCCTTCCCCGCATCGCTCCACTTCCGTCCACGCCCGCGCCTGCCTGCCCGCGCTGAACGAAAGTATATCAAAAGCTGGAGAAGCAAGCAGTCGCCCCAACCGCGCCCGCAGACGCGTCACGCACAAGAAGCAAGTTGAGTGAATCACGCTCCCATGCTAAATTGGTGTTCCCGATTGCGCTGGAGTGGCGGAATTGGCAGACGCAGCAGACTCAAAATCTGCCGCCGGTCACCCGGCATGGGGGTTCAACTCCCCCCTCCAGCACCAAGACTGTGGATTTGCACGGTTTCTTGGCTAAAATTTGCAGGGTTTCCTGTCCAAGCGGGTAGCCACGGCATGCCTTCAATGCCGTGGGTTCTTGGAAAGAAACCCGAGCCCACGGCACAGAAATCGTGCCGTGGCTACCGGCTTCTAATTACTGCGTTTTCAACCCCGCAAATGCCGCACTCGCGGCGCGAATCGTAGCGGAGACATCGCCTTCGCTGTGGGCAGTGGAGACGAACGCGGCTTCAAACTGCGCGGGGGGGAAATAGACTCCCGAATCGAGCAATGAGCGGAAGAAATGGCCGTAAGCCGTGGTATTGGATTTCTTCGCGCTGGAGTAATCGGTCACCGGTTGCGCCGTGAAGAAGGCGGTAAACATGGAGGCGACGCGATTCACGGTCAGCGCCACGCCTGCGCGTGCGGCCTCCAGCAGCAGTCCGTCCGTCAATCGCGTGGTGAGCGCCTCCAG
>JASIKV010000445.1 GCA_030049455.1 Terriglobia bacterium | reverse complement strand
GGTGCAGGAGAGTGGGTAGCGCGGAGCGGGTAGCGCAGAGTCTCGCATATTTGAGACTCTGCGGCTTTTGTCGCGTTGTGCTAACACAGTTCTGATGTTTACCATTCCAGCGCCGCAGAGTTTGAAAGACCCAAACTCTGCGCTACCATGCTTAATCGGAGATTCGAGGGAAAAGCAAGGTTCCTCCGGAAACGCAGGCACCAAAAGGCGGGTGTCTGCGCCATCCGGCGCGCGCCTCGAGCAGCCTTAGGGAGGGCGCCGAGGGTCTTTAACCCAGCCGGCCATTGCGCTCAAAGGTAGCAAGGCGTATTCTGACAGTCGGCCGAGAATGAAAAAAAGGAAGTTCGGGATCGGATCGCCAATGGGCTGAGGTAATGAGCAAAGCTCAGCAGCCTGGTCGACTTCTTCGTAATCTTTTGCCCTGTGTAGCAGCAGCGGTTTTTGCGACGTGGGGCGGTTTGCTGCTTCTGCTGCCGGGTGCGCCACCTGCCTTTGGGCAGGCCCTCCAACCCGCAAGCTCCGGCGGGGTCATCCGGATCACGGTCAACTTGGTACAAGTAGATGCGGTGGTGACCAACTCCAAGGGGCTCCAAATCACCGGCCTGAAGCCCGCCGACTTTGAAATCTTCGAAGACGGAAAGCGGCAACAGATCACAAGCTTTTCTTATGTCTTCACCGGTGCGCCGGCGAGTGGCGCCGGGCCCATCCCCGCCGCGTCTTCCGCCCCACCGGGAGTCCTGCCCGCGCCGATTCGCCCGCCGGCAGCGCGCCGCATCGTGCTGGTGGTGGATGACCTTGGTCTGTCGTTCGTGAGCACCTACAATGTGCGCGAAGCTCTGAAGAAGTTTGTGGAGCACCAGATGCAAGCGGACGACCTGGCCGCCATTCTTTGTACCTCGCGTGGCATGGGTACGCTGCAACAGTTTACCGATAACCATCACTTGCTTGAGGCCGCCATCGAGCGCGTGCGCTGGAACCCCATGGGCCGGGGCGGCGTCTCCGCGCTGGCTCCCCTGAAAGCGGACTCGAATAGCTCCAGGTTCACTGTGCGCGACGTCAGTCCGGGCGGGGCCGCGCCCACCCTCAGCGGTCTCGGTCCGGAGACCAGAGCCAACGCCGGGTCTCACATCCCTCGGGCGGACGAGTATATGCAGGGGGACTTTACCGTCGGCACATTGGACTCGCTCATCTACATCATCAGGGGAATGCGCGACCTTCCCGGCCGCAAATCGCTGATTTTCATCTCAGACGGTTTTGCGCTGCCTTTGGACACCGACGCCGACCGTCGCGTTCTGGACACGCTGAGCAGCCTGGTGGAGCTGGCCAATCGATCCTCGGTGGTGATTTACGCTATCGACCCGCGCGGACTTCAAGGGCTTGGTCTGGGTGCGATAGACGACACGGCTGACCGCAACGCGGCCCAGGTATTAGAGGCTCTGGCGCGCCGCAGGCAGGCATTTTTCAGTACGCAAGACGCCATGGCCATCCTCGCCGGCCAGACGGGCGGCTTCCTGGTCCACGACACGAATGACCTGAATTGGGGCATGGGACGCATTCTCAAGGACCAAAGCGGGTACTACCTGATTGGCTACAAACCCCCGGTGAAGGATTTCTCGTCCGGGAAAGCCGGCGCCCAGATTCACAAGCTTAAAGTACGGGTGAGGGTGGCAGGTCTCCACGTCCGCTCGCGTTCACAGTTCTACGGGATTGAGGACGAAGAAGCGCCGCCGGTCTACCACACCCGGGAAGAGCAAGTAGCAGCGGCGCTGGCATCACCTTTTGGCACGGCGGGCGTGCACGTCAGCCTGGCCTCGCAGTTTGTGAACAGCGAGCCCGGCGGATCCGCAGTGCAGGTGCTTCTCCATATTGATGCGCGCGATCTGTCGTTGCAAAACCTGCCGGACGGCAGCAAGGAAATTGTTTTCGATGCCGCGGTCATCACGTACGGAGAGAACGGGTCGGTGGCCGACGCGAAGTATGACACCTTTACAAGCACCCTCAGCCCAGCCAAGTTCGAGAATGTGCTGAAGAGCGGGGTTGATTACATGATGGAAGTGCCTGTCAAGGAACCCGGCGCCTACCAACTTCGCGCCGCAGTGCGCGACTCGCCCACGGGCCACGTGGGCTCCGTCAGTCAGTTTATCGACGTCCCCGACCTCGGCAAGGGCCGGCTGACGGTATCAGGCCTCGTTCTGAACGCCGCAGGCCGCGGGGAGGAGGGGCCGGCCGTGCGGCGTTTCCAGGCGGGGAATCGGGTGTCCTATGGCTTCGAGGTGTACAACGCCCGGCTGGATCCCACCACCAACCAAACTCAGCTCGAGGGGCAGATTGGCGTCTTTCGCGACGGAGACCGGGTGGCGGCCCTTCGCGCCGAGCCCTTGCGCCCGCAAGATCGGCCTAACCCGGCCGTCCCCACCATGTCCGGCTGGCTTCAGTTGGATTGCTCCCTGTCGCCGGGCGAATATCTGCTCCAGGCCACGATCAGCGACAAGCTGGCAAAAGGAAAGTATGCAGTGGCCAGCCAATGGACGGACTTCGAAGTTGCCGGCGCGGCTTCGAATTGCCACACCGGTGAGCACTAGCTTCCTGAATCCCGGAATAAGGGGAAGGGAACGCCGGCTGGCGCATCTATTAGGTTATCGACTCCGTCAAGCGGGTGTCGCAGAGTTTCGCATCCCAGAAACTCTGCGGCTTTTGTCGGGGCTGGCGCAGACTCCTGATGTTTGGAGTCTGCGTTCCCGGAGTGAGAGGACTCATCGGGGATTTGAGGGAACAAAAAGGTTCCTACGGAATCGCAGACACCCAAAGACGGGTGTCTGCGCCAGCCGGTGGTCTTTGTTTTGGATTCGGCTCACAGCTTTCTGAACTCCGCGCCAATGCCCTCGCCGATCTTGGCGGCGCCCCGCGCTGTTCCCACCGCGATACTCTTGCTCATTCCGCCCGCGCCGCGTCCGACGGCCGCCGCCGCGGAGCCCACCCTTCCGTGAGCGACATCTGCCACACCGCTGGCTGTGCCGCGCGCCAGGTCGCCTGTGCCACGCGCTACGCCCATGCCGATGTCCTCACTGCCATCGCCGATCTTCCTGCCTACGCTGGTCACCTTTTGCCTGGATGGGGATTTCGGCGTCTCCGACGACACGGTGTCAGAAGATTTCGGGGATTCCGCTGAAGGCGGCCCCGCCGACTGGCTTCGAGCGGGCGCCGCAAAGACCACAAATAAGCTCACCGCACAAATCACTTGAATTGTCATTCGCATGAATCTGCTCCTTCGCTTCGCACGCGGGAAAACTCAACAGGCGGCTGTATCCCCAGGCTCCACCATCTGCAGAGCAACGGCCATGCCAAATCAACTGGCTGGAAACCGTTGATTTAAGGCCGCGTGCAGCGCGGGCCGGAAGGAAACATGAGTAAAATTTGCACACTCGCGGGAATACTGGAACAGAAACTTAAGCCCTCTGGCAGAGGAGCGGAATTCTTGTCGTGTGGAGAAATTAAGCGACGTAGTTGCTTGCGGGGGCGCTGGAAGTAAACATTTCCTGATGGCTTTCCACGTAGCGCTCAATGGCTTGCTGGTGTTCGAGCGAAAGGTCGTCAAACAGGATTCCCATTCCCATCTTCT
>JASIKV010000053.1 GCA_030049455.1 Terriglobia bacterium | reverse complement strand
CCAGAGCCGCGCCCACAGCCAGCGCGGAAAATAATACCGGCCTGAAGACAAGTCTGCCTCTTCTCATCGAAATTCTCCTTTTTCGGGAGGAGGTGGCAGACCAAGTCGGCAGGGACCTTGGTTGGGTGATCAGGGGTCCGGTGGGGAATTCCCCTGGTCTGTCAGATCGACCGAATAGATTTTGGCTAGCTGGCCGTAATCATTTTCCACGACGCCGGCACCGTCAACTGGCCCGTGGTACAGTTCTGGAACAGCGTCTGCAGATGGCCGCGCCCTGCCCTTTAGTCTCATGGGCAGGTGGCGCTATTGACCGGCCAACGCAGCGCGAGCCCGCAAAAAACCTTGGGGTGCGGGAGGTAAAGCTTCCGGTAGTGCCTCAGTTTGAATTTTCCGGAGCACTCCGCAGGAGAATCTGGCGCAATCCGCTGTAGCGGCGCTCTATGAGCGTCGCGTTCTACGGGGCTTGTCCGTCGACTGACGGACAAGCCCCGGCGGCGGTCCCGCCTCGGCGGGACCACCCGCGATCCGTCAGCCGACGGACTGAGGACAGCCGCGCTACAACTCCGGACCGTGCGAAGCCGCTTCCAAAATTCAAGTTGACCTACTGCTCCCCCCAGCAATTCTCTTGACTTAATATCACATTAGAATTAGTCTAGCCCGCTCATGAACGCCGAGGCGATCAAAAAGTCCCTGGAAGGCAGCGGGTTGCGGTGCACTCCCCAACGCTTTGCGGTGATGGCTTTTCTGATGCACCGCATGGGCCACCCGACCGCCGCAGAAATCTTCAAGGCTGTCAATCGCGCCGACCCTCGCTGCTCGCGCGCCACCACCTACAACAATTTGCGCGACCTGGTGCGGGCCGGCCTGGTTCGCGAGGTCGCCGTGGAGGGCCGCGCCGCGCGCTTTGACGCTCAGGGCGTGCGCCACCACCACTTTATTTGCGACCGCTGCGGCAACGTGGAAGACATGGATTGGTATAACGTGCCCCGCCCTGCCCGAGGCTCGCTGGGAAAGCGGACCCTGCGCCAGTGCGAAGTGATTTTGCGCGGTTTGTGCGCGAAGTGCGGGGCAAAGCACGGGTCGCGCGCGGCGGCGTAAACGTGGCACGGGCTTCCAGCCCGTGTTCATGGCCTGGAAGGCCATGCCACCGCGGGCCGGGCCGGACTGCCGCTCATTGGGGATTACAGCCGCCACAGCGGCGGCAACATTACGAAAAGAAAGTCCAAGGAGGAAGCACTCATGGCAAGTGAAATGACCAACACGCCGGGAACACACGTTCCCGCTCATCACGATGAACCTGCCGCGGCGGGGGGCAAGTGCCCGTTCACGGGTCCGGTTCGCAGTCATACTTCGGCCCCGACGAATGCCTACTGGTGGCCGACCGAGTTGAACGTGGGAATTCTGCACCAGCACTCTTCCCTCTCGAATCCCTTGGGCGAGAAATTCGACTACGCCAAGGAATTCAAGAGCCTCGACCTGAACGCGGTGGTGAAGGACCTGACGGCCCTCATGACCGACTCCCAGGAATGGTGGCCTGCCGACTTCGGCCATTATGGCCCGTTGTTTATCCGCATGGCGTGGCACGCGGCGGGCACCTACCGCATCGCCGACGGGCGCGGCGGCGCAGGCCACGGCAACCAGCGGTTTGCTCCGCTCAATAGCTGGCCCGACAACGTGAATCTGGATAAAGCCCGGCGGCTGCTCTGGCCCATCAAGCAGAAGTACGGCCGGAAGCTTTCCTGGGGCGACCTGATGGTTCTGGCCGGCAACGTGGCGCTGGAATCGATGGGCTTCAAGACCTTCGGCTTTGGCGGCGGGCGCGAAGACATTTGGGAGCCGGAAGAAGACATCTACTGGGGCAGCGAGAAAACCTGGGTCGCTCACCGGCCGGCCACGGATCTGGAAAACCCCCTCGCCGCCACGGAAATGGGCCTGATCTACGTCAATCCCGAGGGCCCGGACCGCTGCCACGACCCCATCGCCGCGGTCAAGGGCATCCGCGAGGCTTTCGGGCGCATGGCCATGAATGATGAGGAGACGGTTGCGCTGATCGCCGGCGGCCACACCTTCGGCAAGACGCACGGTGCGGCGGCATCCGCCAACCTGGGGCCTGAGCCGGAAGGCGCCGGCATCGAGGAGCAGGGGCTCGGCTGGAAGAACCGCTTCGGCTCGGGCGCGGGCGACGACACCATCACCAGCGGCCTGGAAGTCACCTGGACCAGCACGCCGACCCAGTGGAGCCACGACTTCTTCGAGAACCTGTTCGAATACGAGTGGGAGCTGACCACCAGCCCCGCGGGCGCCTTTCAGTGGACGCCCAAGGGCAATGACGGCGCGGGTACAGTTCCCGACGCCCACGATCCCTCCAAGCATCGCGCTCCGGCCATGCTGACCACTGACCTCTCCCTGCGCCTCGATCCCGATTATGAAAAGATTTCGCGGCGCTTCTACGAGAATCCCAAGGAGTTCGCGGAAGCATTTGCCAAGGCCTGGTTCAAGCTGACCCACCGCGATTTGGGGCCGATCGCGCGCTACCTGGGCCCGCTGGTTCCCAAGCAGCCGCAGATCTGGCAGGACCCCGTTCCCGCCGTCGATCACAAGCTGATCGGCGCGAAGGAAATCGAAGCTCTGAAGGCCAAAATCCTGGCCTCAGGCCTGTCGATTTCCGAGTTGGTCACGACGGCGTGGGCGTCCGCGTCCACGTTCCGCGGCTCCGATAAGCGCGGCGGGGCGAACGGCGCCCGCATTCGCCTCGAGCCGCAAAAGGACTGGGAAGTGAACCAGCCGGCTGAGCTGGCCAAAGTTCTGAAGAAGCTCGAAGCGATTCAGAAAGACTTCAACAAGTCGCTGAAGGGCGGGAAGAAGGTTTCTCTCGCCGACGTGATTGTTCTGGGCGGCTGCGCGGCCGTGGAAGAAGCCGCGAAAAAGGCCGGGAACGCCATCAAAGTTCCCTTCACACCCGGCCGCACCGACGCGACCCAGAAGCAGACCGACGCCGCTTCCTTCGCCGTGCTGGAGCCCCCCGCCGACGGGTTCCGCAACTACCTGCACTCGAACGGCGATGCGCGCCCGGCGGAAGAGCGCCTGGTGGATCGTGCTCAACTGCTGACTCTGACCGCTCCGGAAATGACCGTGCTGGTCGGCGGCCTGCGCGCGCTGGGAGCCAA
>JASIKV010000444.1 GCA_030049455.1 Terriglobia bacterium | reverse complement strand
GCGCATGAACATCATCATCTTTCGCGAGAACACCGAGGACGTGTACGCCGGCATCGAGTGGCGCGAGGGCGCTCCGCAGGCAAAGCGGGTGATTGAGTTTATCAACGCGCTTTTGAAAGAGGACAACAACAAGAAGCAGGTGCGGCTCGACTCCGGTGTGGGAATTAAGCCGATTTCCATCACCGGAACCAAGCGTCTGGCCCGGCGCGCCTTGCAATACGCCATTGCCACGGGACTTAAGACCGTCACGCTGGTCCACAAGGGCAATATCATGAAGTTTACCGAAGGCTCGTTCCGCGATTGGGGCTATGAGCTCGCGAAGGAGGAATTTCGCTCGCAAATCGTAACCGAGCGCGAGAGCTGGATCCTGGGCAACAAGGACAAAGACCCGAACCTCTCCATTGAAGCCAACGCCGCAAGTGTCGAACCCGGGCTCGAGATGGCCAATGAAGCGTTCAAGCAGCAGGTGGCCAAGGAAGTGAAGGACTGCCTGGAGGCGATTTACTCGACCCATGGCAAGGGGCAGTGGAAAAACAAGATTCTGGTGAACGACCGCATTGCCGATTCCATGCTTCAGCAGATTCTGACGCGCGCGGATGAATACCAGGTGGTCGTGACGCCAAATTTGAACGGCGATTACCTGTCGGACGCCTGCGCCGCGCAAATCGGCGGGCTGGGTGTGGCTCCGGGCGCAAACATCGGCGACGGCTACGGAGTGTTTGAGGCCACGCACGGCACGGCGCCCAAATACGCCGACAAGGACATGATCAATCCCGGCGCGGTCATTCGCTCCGGAGCGCTGATGTTTGAGTTCATGGGCTGGCCGGAAGTGGGCAAAATGATTGAGGACGCGCTCGCCGCCACGATATCGCAGCACCGCGTCACCTATGACCTGGAGCGGTTGATGCAGATGGAAGGCATCAAGGATGTGCAGACGCTCGGCACCAGCGCGTTTGCCGGCGCGATTATCGAAAACATGAAATGAATGTGACCCCAAGTTTTAATCAACCTAGGCCCAAATCTTTCGGAGGATGATTTTTATGCGTAAGAAGGTAACGGTGATCGGGGCGGGGAACGTCGGCGCGACGCTCGCCCATCGCCTGGTGGATAAACAACTCGCCGACGTGGTTCTGATCGACATTCTGGAGGGCATCCCGCAAGGCAAGGGTCTCGATCTGCTGGAAGCGGGCCCCATCGAGGGCTACGACGTTCATATCATGGGCACGAACGACTACGCCCACACGGCGAATTCCGACATTGTGGTGATGACGGCGGGATTCCCGCGCAAGCCCGGGATGAGCCGTGACGACTTGCTGAAGGCAAATTACGATGTGGTGAAGACAGCAGTCAGCCAGGCGGCCAAGGTTTCGCCCAATGCCATTCTGATCGTGGTGACCAATCCGCTCGACGCCATGGTGCAGACCGCCTTGCGCGTGAGCGGGTTTCCCAAACACCGCGTGATCGGCATGGCGGGCGTGCTCGATTCCGCGCGCTACCGCACGTTCATCGCGGAAGCCTTGAAGGTTTCCGTGCAGGACGTCGAGGGCCTGGTGCTGGGCGGGCACGGCGACACCATGGTCCCCGTGCCGAGCTATACGACAATTTCCGGCGTCCCCATTTCACAGCTCATGCCCAAGGATCAGCTCGACAAAATCATCGACCGCACGCGCAAGGGCGGCGCGGAAATTGTGAATCTGCTCAAAACCGGAAGCGCCTTCTATGCGCCCTCGGCCGCGGTCGCGCAGATGATCGACGCGATCTTCAACGATCGCAGGAAAATCCTGCCCTGCGCGGCGTATTTGGAGGGCGAGTACGGAATCAAGGGCCTGTTTGTGGGCGTGCCGGTAAAACTGGGCGCGCGCGGCATCGAGGAAATCGTTCAGATCAAGTTGACGGCAGAGGAGCAGGCCGCGCTCGATAAGTCCGCCGCCGCCGTAAAGGAATTGGTGGAGATTATCGGGGTTTGAAGCCCCGTTTACTTCACCTCAACGATTTTGACGGTCCTGATGACTACTTCTGTTTTCGGCCGGTCGCTCGACCCGCGCGGCGTGTTGACGATTTTGTCGACCACGTCCTGGCCTTTCACCACCTGACCGAAGATGGTGTGGCGCTTGTTGAGCCAGTCGGTAGGCGCGACGGTGATGAAAAACTGCGAGCCGTTGGTTCCCGGGCCGGCATTGGCCATCGCCAGGCGGCCGGGGCGGTCAAAGGTCAGGTCGTCGCTGAATTCGTCCTTGAACTTGTAACCGGGCCCGCCCATTCCCGAGCCCAGAGGGCATCCGCCCTGTATCATAAATTTGGGTATTACGCGATGAAAGATTAACCCATCATAAAATGGCCGCTTAGCGCGGGCATTCGTCTGGGGATCGGTAAACTCCTTCGTTCCCTGCGCGAGGCCCACAAAGTTCTGCACAGTTTCGGGCGCCTGGTCGGGAAAGAGCTGGCAGGTAATTTCCCCGAGAGAGGTATCCAACACGGCGTATTGTCCTGGTTTCAAATCGCTCATGAAATCTCCTTGGCTGAATTGGCGTCCATCCCGGTGGAAGGGAGCGCGTGTTTACTTTGACGTTGCCGCCGGCTTGGGCGGCGCGGCCTGCGGGAGCGGCACGATCGTCGCTGTCTTGATCGAGTCGAGCTGCGGGAAGACCCGGTCGAGGTACGGCTTGCCCTGGTTTTCGATGAGGTCCTGATCGGGCCCGTGGCCGGAGGGCGGGCCGTCGCCGTACTCGCTGTAAAGCGAGTCAACCACCTCCATGCCGCTGATGACTTTGCCGATTGGAGAGAATCCCTGATTGTCGAGCGCGGCATTTTCACCCAGGTTGATGAAGAGTTGAGTGGTGCGCGTGTTGGGTCCTGCGGTCGCAAAGGTGACCGTTCCGCGCGAGTTGGTCTGCATCACAGGATCGTCAGGGATGTTGGTGTTTCGCCAGGCGCGCGTGACGTCCGGCCGGGCGCTGATTCCGAATTGCACGACGAAGCCCGGAACCACGCGGAAGAACGAGGCGTTGTCGAAGAAGTGGTACTTCACCAGGTTGTAGAAGCGATCCGCGCCGCGCGGCGACCACGAGCGCGTTACTTCAATGATGAATTCGCCCTTGGTGGTGACGAACTGGGCGCCGAAGAGCGCGGGCGCTTGCAATTTCAGCGATGAAGGGCTGAGCAAGGACCCGCTGCTGCCGGCGCTCCTTTGCGAGGTCGAAGTTGTCTTGGCCCCCGATCCGCCCTGCGGCGCGGGCGCGGCAGCAATCGCCCCCAGCATCAGGACAGCGATGAATAGGATCAGAATGGTTGGCTTTCGCATGAATCCTCCACAAGAATCTCGAAAGGCGCGCCCTCGCGGGTTACCGGCGCATCGTTTATTGCGCCGACGTGCCCGCTGCGCAGAACGCCGGAAGCGCACAAACAAGCGCTCGAGAATGACAGTGATGAAACATAATTCAGGAGAAAGCAATTATCAGGATGCGCGGAAGGAATTGTCAAACCTAAACTTTTGGGATTTTTTGTCCGATGAAAGGGAGTGCGCATGGGCGCGGTGTGGCCATGCGATGCAATGCGGCGTTGCTTGCCGTCAGCACCTTGGGTATAATTGTCAGCAACCTCGAAACTCTCTTCGGAGTGAATCGTAATGGCGGAAATGGACTTGGTTTTGATTGTTGCAAAGATCGTTGACGAGATGCGGAAAACCAATGCACCTCCGACGGAGCAGGATTTGAATCGCCTGGCCGCGCAGATTTCAAATGGGTTTAAGGCCAAGAAGGAGGAGGTGGCCATCCTGCGGCTGGCGCCGGATGCCCGCGTGCTGAGTTTCATCTTTCCCGTCAAACTCGCGGTGGTCGGAGCCATTCCCATTACCACCACCCACTCCCTGGCCGCCAAGACCATTCGCGACAAGCGCGGCGAGATCGTGAACAATTTTCCGACTTACAAGCATGCTACGGTTTTCGAGGCCGTCGACCTTTCCGAGCAGGAGAAGGCCGTTCCCATTCAGAAAATCATCAGTTCCCCCATGATCGTGGATGGGAAGGTCGTGGGATGCATCCAAATCAGCCGCAAAGCGCGGCCCGGCGAGCCCGTCGGCCCCGACTTCACGCAGGCGGACCTGGCCCAATTGGGAACCGTGGGTTCGGTGTTGGGGAAATACTTTTCCGAGTTGCCGTCTGCTCCGCCGGCCAAGTCCAAAGCTCCTGCAACTTCCGGCAAGCCTTAAGAATTCCGCAGGCTTCCCGCTGAGTGCCCCCTGAACGGTTGACCAGGGGCTTTCTCAATTCCGATCCAAGATGATGAGTCACATTCGCGTTCGCTTTGCGCCCTCCCCAACCGGATATCTTCACGTGGGCGGCGCGCGCACGGCGCTGTACAACTGGCTCTTCGCCCGGCACGCGGGCGGCGTCCTGATTCTGCGCATCGAAGATACGGACGTGGATCGCTCCAAGCCCGAGCTCACCACCGCGATTCTGCAAAGCCTGGAATGGCTGGGATTGAAATGGGACGAAGGGCCCATCTATCAATCGCAACGCCTTGACCGCTACCGCGCGATGGCGATGAATCTCGTCAAAGCCGGGCGGGCCTACCCATGTTTCTGTACGCCGGAGGAACTCCAGGCGAAGCGTGCCAGGGCGGAATCCGAGCGGCGTCCGTGGAAGTATGATGGAACCTGCCGTGGATTGACGGAAGCTGACCGCGAGCGCCTTCAGGCCGAGGGCAAACTCGCGGCTGTGCGCTTTCGTGTTCCTGATTCGGGTCAGACCACCTTTGAGGATCTGGTTTTCGGTCACATCGAAGTTGAGCATCGAGATCTTGAGGACTTTGTGCTTCTTCGCTCCGACGGCCACCCCACTTATCACCTGGGAGTCGTCGCCGATGACATGGATTTGCGCATCTCGCACGTCATTCGCGGCGCTGACCACATCTCCAACACGCCGAAGCAGATTCTGATGTATCAGGCACTGGAGGCGCCGGTGCCGGTCTTCGCGCATTTGCCGCTGATTCTAGGGCCCGACAAGCAGCGCCTTTCGAAGCGGCATGGAGCGACTTCCGTGGGAGCTTATCGTGAGCAGGGCGTTCTGCCGGAAGCCCTGGTGAATTTTCTCGCCCTGCTTGGATGGACTCCTCCCGGACAAAAAGAAATCGTTTCCATTCAGGAGATGATTCAGGCCTTCGACCTTGCAGCGGTTTCGAAATCCAATGCGGTATTTGACCTCGAAAAGCTGGCATGGATGAACAGCGAATACGTGCGCAACCTGCCCGTGGAGCGCCTGCTGCCTTTGGTGAAGCAGGAACTGTCGAGCGCGGGAACGCCGGCCGCAGAACAGTCAGATGAAAAATTCCGGCAGACCGTTCAGCTTCTGCAATCGAGGGCGCGCACGCTTAAGGATTTTGGCGGAGCATTTCGCGCATTCTTCGCCGATGAATTCGCCTATGATTCCGAGGCTGTAAAGAAATTCTGGAAGGACGCGGCCGTCCCCGCGCTGCTGGGTGAGCTTGCCGCGCGGTTGGCCTCGACCGAGCCGTTCGATTTGGCGGGCACGGAAAAGACCTTGCGCGCTCTGGCGGAAGAAAAGGGTGTGAAAGCCGGAGTGCTGATCAATGCCGCGCGCGTGGCGCTGACCGGCCAGGGCGTGGCGCCGGGATTATTCGATGTCATGCTGGTGCTTGGGCCGGACCGCGTGGTGAATAGGCTTCGCCGCGCCGAGGCTTACCGGTCCTCGCCTGAAGTGCCAACAATTGACAAGGGGAATTAGGCCGGGCAGGCGGCGGGTAGCGGAGCCCTGGGGCTTATCTTCACAATTCCTGCTTACTTCGCAGCGTCCATTTTCTTGCGGAGGGTCTGGTAGGTTTCGACCACAACGATTGCGGCGGCCAGGACGGCTCCAACTGTGGTGATGACTTCCGTGGCGTTTTTCAGGAACTTCAGCAGTTTCACCATGCCCTCGCTTCTCCAACAGGCAGCCAGGCGCTTGCCGGCAAGTCATCATTATACCTTTCAAGACCGTGAAAAGTCGCGCGTACGCCGGAGCGTGAAATCTCCAATAATCCGAAACAACGGGGAAGAGAGAAGCGCTTCTTTCCTGCACTTCCCGGATTGAAGAAGAGAATTCCCCCGAGAACATAGGCGCAGGGCTCGTGGCTGTGGCCAAAAATCACCACCCGGGATGATTCAGGGAATTCTGCAAGAAATCGTTGACAGCGATCCGCAGCTTTCCCTTCAAGCGGACTTGCCTCGTTCCATTCCTTCAACACCGATTGCGGCCTGGGGAGTTCATGCAGCATGTAGATTTCAGTTTTCTCAATCCGGCGGGTCAACGTGGGAGCAAGGTCCAGCGATGCAGGATCAATATTCCCGCGCACCGCATGCGTCGGAGCGATGGCGTTGAGTTGGTCGAGCACTTCGGCGGTCCCCATGTCCCCGGCATGCAAAATTTCTTGTGCGCCACGCAGCAGTTCCGGGAGCTGAGGATCAAAGTATCCGTGTGTGTCAGAGATTACGGCGACATTCATAGGAGACGGGAGCCAGAGAGTAAAGCCAAAATTCTATTTTGGGGTTTCCGCGCCGGCCTTCTCTTCTGCGATGATCTTTTTCACCAAGTCTCCGCACAAGGGACAATTCGGATGGCTCATTTTGCACGCGGCGATGCTGACGTTGCATTTGCACGGGCAGGGTTCCATATTCAGGCGATAGAGGACGCGGCTTCGTTGCTCTTTGGAGAGCGCGCTTAAGTCCGCGCCGGCAATTTCCGTGATGTCCGAGGGTGTGAAATCCGGCGCGGTCTCGGGGCATCCGGCCGGGACGGGCCGAAGCGGGGAAGGCGTAAACCTGGCGCGCCCGGGAGCCATCGCCCACACCAATCCTGCCAGCAGGATCACACTCAGCGCCACCATGCCGGCGGAACTGCGGGGTTTTCCCTCGGGGGGTGGTGTGGGCGCAGCGTTACTCGAATTGGATCCGTTGGAAGACATCGGATTCAACCGGCTTCAAGGGCACGTTGTGCGGAACGATTTTGATCGTCAAGCTTAAGGGCACGCTCGAGGGCGGCAGGCAGGCGTGATCGTTGCAAGCCTGATAGGCAAACCTGGCCTTCAGCGTATAACTTCCCGGCGGCAGCGGCTTCGCGGATTGAAGAATCGCGCCCACCAGAACGTCGCCTTCGTAAACCGCCAGGGGAGCGTCCGAGAATGCGAATCTCTTGAGCGATCCTTTCGGGTACACGACACTCTTCACTGTGAACGGGTTGGCCGGATCCATTTTGATCTCTGTGGGAATCAAATAATCCAGCGAAGGCTTGTGGGCATTGATGTGGTAGCCTGTCGCCACTTGCGCGACGACGGCGAGCTTGATGGGGGAATCAGCGTGCGCCGCGTCCGTTGCCATCACTGCGTGGGCTTCCACCACCGAGGTATTTGATTGGGCGCCCGCCGGGCCCACGGCCAGCATCGCCAGCAAGATCCCCAAAACCGTTTTCTGCATAAGCAGAGCAACCCGCTCCCGTGAAATTGATTCTTGCCTGACCAACTTTGGTGCGCAGCCTGGGTTTGCAGGCTGGGCGGATTACTTGGAGGCCGTGGCTGGCCCAGGTCCCTTCAACAGCGCTTCCAGCTCATCCTGGGCAATCTTGAGGCTGGTCGAGCAATGGGGATCCACTCGCCGGCATTCCAGCACATTGCGATTGCAGTCGCATGTACACTTTTTCGCGGACAGAATTTTCTTGTA
>JASIKV010000443.1 GCA_030049455.1 Terriglobia bacterium | reverse complement strand
GGCTGGCGCGAAGCGAGGGCCGCGCCATGGCGTAAGGGAGAACCGTGTGGCAGGAGACACAGAAAGTTCCATGGTCGCGGGCTGCGGCTTTCCAGCCCATCCACCACACCATCCGGCTGTCAAGGTAGGCGGCCGCAGACTCGTTGCTCCAGGTTGCGGTGGTAAGGGCCGGGGAGGAGTTGTCACTCGCCAACATCGCTGAACCGATGCACACTGACAAAATGAAAGTGGCGAGAATTATAACTTTCATCAAGGCTTGCCTCCATTTGATGCGGAAATCTCACCATCCATCAGTTGCTCCACCCTTTCGCGCGCACGAATAAGTTCCGCCTTCGCTCCATTCACCAGAATTTCCGCCGGGCGCGGCCGAGTATTGTAATTGGAGGCGAGAACAAACCCATAGGCGCCGGCGGTCAGAACTGCGAGCAATTCGCCAGGCTGAACGGATGGCAGGTCGCGGTCATGCGCGAAGAAATCCCCGCTTTCACATACGGGGCCAACCACGTCAACCTTAATTTTCTCCTCGGCCCGATCCAGAACGGGAACGATCTCGTGATAAGACCCGTAAAGGGCCGGGCGAATCAAATCATTCATTCCGGCATCGACCACAACAAAATTCTTTCGGTGATTCCGTTTCACATAGAGCACCCGAGTCAGGAGCGCGCCGGCGTTCGCGACAAGGGATCTCCCGGGCTCCAGAATCAGCCGCATTGAGCTCTCACGCAAACGCTCACCCAGTCCCAGCGCAAGCCGGGCCAGATCCAGGGGCGACTCGCCGCTGTATGGAATACCGAATCCTCCACCCAAATCGAGGACCTTGAAATTTATTCCTTCCCCAGCCAATTCCCTCGCGATCCCAAGAATCTCGTCCAAAGCCTTCCAGAAAGGCTCCACTTCCAGTATCTGTGAACCGATGTGGCACGCCACACCCTGAACCTTCAAATGCAGGGAGAGCGTAGCCCGCCGGTAAAGATTCGGGGCCTCGTCTTTCGGAACCCCGAACTTGTGGATCATTTGTCCCGTGGAGATATAGGGATGAGTGTCCGCTTCCACATCGGGGTTGACGCGAATGGAGACTTGCCCGACTTTGTTCAGTGCACGCGCGCGACTTTCAATGAGGTCGAGTTCGCCCGCCGATTCCACGTTAAACATGAGGATCCCGGCGGATAGGCCAGCGTCAATCTCCTCCTGGGTTTTGCCCACTCCTGAAAAAACGATGGTTTCAGGTGCCGCTCCGGCACGGAGTGCGCGCGCCAATTCTCCGCCCGAAACAACATCAAATCCCGCACCGGCCTGCCGAAGCAGGTTCAAGATTCGCAGGTGAGAATTGGCCTTCACGGAATAGCAGATCAGCGCGGGAAGCCGCGCTAGGGTTCCCCGCAGCCGTTCGTAATTGCCGAGAATCGCCCCCTGGCTGTAGACATAAGCCGGAGTCCCGAACCGCTCGGCGAGGGAGCGCAACGACACATCTTCGCAGAAGAGCTCGCCGCTGCGTCGCGCAATTAAATCCCGGGATGATGTTGACATATTCTCGTTTGGCCGATTTCCGCCTGATCCGTGACTAGCGAACCTTCAAGACTACCAGCGTCTGATCGTCGCGCTGCGGGCGCCCGGCTTCAAATTCGCGAACTTCCTTAAACACCCCGTCGACTACTTCCTGGGGCGGCTTCTGGGCGCTTTGGCGAAGTATTTGTTCCAACCGCCGCGAAGTAAACTCCTCATGCTGAGGGTTATTGGCCTCGGTAATGCCGTCGGAAAAGAACGCCAGCAAATCTCCAGATTCCAGGTGAACATTCAGCGCCTGGTATTCCGTGTGCTCCAGCAGGCCGAGAGGAACGCCCTCGGCGCGTATCGCCCGGCACTGTCCTTTGCGAACCAGAATGGGAAGAGGCATGCCGGCATTGGCCAAGGAAAGAATTTTGGTGCGTGGCTCCCAGATGGCGTAGGTCAGGGTAATGAAGTGCCCTTCAATCTTGCGATCGAGAAACATGATGTTCAGCTTCTTCATCATTTCGGGCGGAGGAAGCTTCTGAGGCGCCAGACTCCGCAGCGTGCCGCTTGCCATCGCGCCATAGAGCGCCGCGGGCGCGCCTTTGCCGCTGACGTCACCCACCACAATCACCTGCCGGTCGCGCCCGTAATTGAGAAAGTCATAGAGGTCGCCCCCCAGCTCGCGCGCCGGCTGGAATCGCAGAGCCAGATCCAAGCCGGGAATTTTGGGCGCGATGCCCGGCATCAGATGCATCTGAATGTCCTGGGCGCTGCGCAGGTCGCGCTCCAGGCGTGCTTCGCTGCGTGCCACGCGTTCATAAAGCCGGGCGTTTTCGATGGCAATGGCAATTTGGGGCGCAAGCGTGGAGAAAATCTTTACATGCTCTTCGTTGAAATAATTCAATTGCGGGCTTTCCAGGTCGATCACGCCGATTACGCGGCCGCGATAAATCAGCGGGACGGTCATTTCCGAGCGCGTCTCGGGATTTATCGAAATGTAGCGCGCATCTTTGCGAACATCCGGCACTACGACCGGCTCGCGCAGGGCGGCGGCAGCCCCGACAATTCCCTGACCATAGTTAACGGTCGGCCTTTCCGGCATCCGCTCGTCCTGCTTCAGCGAAATGACGGCGTTGAATGTCTGCGTTTGATCGTCGGCAAGCAGAATTCCGAACCGGTGGTAATCGACCAGCCGCTTGGTGAGCGCCCCGATCTTGCGCAGCAACTCGTTCAGCACAAGCACAGAAGTGAGCTCACGGCTGATTTCGTTCAGCAACTGGAGGGTGCGCGCCTGGCGGAGAGTGCGGCGGTACAATCGCGCGTTCTCAATCGCCATGGCCATGCGTCCTGCCAGAAGCTCCAGAAGGCTGACGTGCGAATCGTTGAAAAACTCGGGTTGCGGCGCGCCCAGGTCGATCACTCCGATCAAGCGCCCTTTCAAAATCAGCGGTACGGCAAGCTCCGAGCGAATTGTCGCCAGCGATGGGATGTAAGCGGGCTCGTCTTTGACGTCGTTCACCAGCACAGACCGGCGCGTCTGCGCCGCCCGGCCCACGATGCCCTGACCAACCTTAATTCGCAACGAGCGAACCAGCTCGCGCGGGTGGCCAAGACTGAAATGCACGCGGAACTCCTGCGTTTTTTCGTTGAGCAGAAGAATGGCGAAGACATCATAGTCGATTGCTCGCTTGACGATCTCCGCGATGCGCGCAAGCAATTCATCGAGATCGAGGGTAGAATTGATCCGCTCACCCACCTCAATCATCAGGGTCAACAGTTCGGTCAGTTCCAGCGGCCGGGATGTGGCGCGTGCGGTTTCGCTCATGAACACTCTGATGATCGGGCGGCCCTGAGTGCGGATGTCGCAAAGGCTGGGGCGCAAATCAATGAATGGCGGCAGCCCTTCTCATTCGTCAGCCTTCGCCTGCACTCTCCCCGCCAGCGGGTTCCAATCTGAATTCGAGTACGAGATGTGCCTATTTGCAAGTTGAATCGCTTCAAAATCATTATTCTAGCATAATGCGTACGAGCGCCCGCCGGCGCTCACAACCCGAACCGTTGAGGCCCCTTTGTACGTCGCTCCGCTCACATCAAGGGTTACCCATTGTTCAAAATCACCTCAGCGAATCTCAACGCCGCTATAATGAAGCACGATGCTGATTTTGGCTCTCGACACAACCAGTGAAATGGGCGGGGTCGGAGTTTTTCGTGGTGGGCAAACTCTCGCTTGCGTATCGAACACCGGGCCTGCAAACCGTTACTCGATTACTTTGTTCGAGATGGTGGAACAAGCTCTGAAGGAATCAAGACTTGCACTGGCCAATATCGATCGATTTGCCGCGGCCAACGGGCCCGGCTCATTCACGGGAATTCGAGTGGGCCTGGCGGCGGCGAAGGCGTGGGGTAAAGCTATTGGCCGGCCGGTTCGCGGCGTCTCAGTGTTGGAAGCCCTCGTGAAGAGCGCTGGACCGAAGACCGAATGCGCATTCCCAATTCTCGACGCTCGTCGAGGCGAATGTTTTTTCGGGATTTTTCATAGACTCCCCGGACAATCGGAGGGATCAGCGCCGCCAGATTTTAAGCCCGCTGATGACGGCTGGGTTTTGAAGCCCGATTCACTCCGAGCGATTATTGAAAAGCAGATTTCGGAGACTGCAACCGGCACCTGCATCGTGCGTGCGCATGATCAGGTCGCTGCTGATTTGCGCTCGAGCCTTCCCACTTCATTGAAATGGGAACGCGTGGAAGGAAGTCTCGTGCGAACCATCGCCGAGATTGCGGCATTGGAAGAACCGGCGGGGGGGCCGGCCGGGAGCGCAAAGCTTGATGCCTATTACATTCGACGCCCGGATGCCGAAATCAATTGGAGAGATTGATCAGAACCGGCACACGACCCGACATGCGGATTCGATCATTCACCGACCAGGATGTTGCCGCTGTTTGCGCCATCCAGGCACAGTGCCCTTTGGCAGGGCAATGGAAGCCGCAGGATTATCTCGAATTGGCCCGTGAG
>JASIKV010000442.1 GCA_030049455.1 Terriglobia bacterium | reverse complement strand
CCAGGAGTGATGTGCAGGTTCGGAAGCCCAAATTTCCGATTCTGTTCACTGTCCACTCTTCACTGTCCACTTTAATTCCATGGCAACCGCAGCAGTCACGCTACCAAAAACTCGGCGTCCGAGAAACGTTCCGGCCGCGGGCCGGGCGAGTTTCCCGGAATTCTACTACGTGAAGCACATCGACAATTCCCGCCTGGTGCGGGAAGTTGACACGGAGCGTCGGCGTGAATGTTTCAGTCTGCTCGGATTGGGCATTCTGGTTTTTCTTTTTGTGCTCCTCTTCGCCTACCAGCATTTCGAGTGCGTGCGGAACGGTTATCAGATCGAGCAGTTCAAGGCCGAGTCCGCAGTGCTGGAAGAACAGAACCATCAGCTACGCCTCGAGCAGGCGGCGCTGGCCGATCCTGAAAGGATCGACACGCTGGCGCGGACCCGGCTGGGGATGGTCACGCCCAAGCCGCAGCAAGTGATTCAAGTGGGCGGCGCGGAGCCCGCAGCGGCCGGTTCCGCGGAGCTGGCGCGCAATTTCTCCGCCGGCGGCGGAGACATCTCACACGGACCCTAACCACCATGGGCCGAGTTAAGCCCGAATCTCGCAGCGCGAAGCCCGGCCGGTCCCGCTTGTCGGCGGAACGGCGGCGCTGGATCATCGGCGGGCTGTGCTTTCTCTGGTTCGGCGCCGTGGCGGCCCGCCTCTACTATTTTCAAGTCATCGATTACGTGGACCTGATGGGCCGCGCGCAGCGCCAGCAGCAGCACACGCTGGACGTCGCTCCCGAGCGCGGGGCCATTTACGACCGGCAGATGAATCCCCTGGCCATGAGCCTGGGAGTGGATTCGATTTACGCCGCGCCCGGCGAGCTCGCCGAGCCGCAGATGGTGGCCTCGCTGCTCGCGCCGGTGCTGGGAATGGATCCGCAGGAGCTTCGCGCGCGATTCCAGACCACGCGCTCCTTCTGCTGGGTGAAGCGGCGCGTAACGCCCGCCGAGGCCGCGCGCGTCCGCGACCTGGGCCTGAAGGGCATTTATTTTCAGCGCGAGACCAAGCGCTTCTATCCCCACGGAGACCTTGCCGCGCAGACGGTCGGGTATGTCGGCCTGGATGATAAGGGCCTGGGCGGAATCGAGTATTCGCTCGACGACGTTATCAAAGGCAAGCCGGGCCGCGTGCTGCTGGCTTCCGACGCGCGCCGGCGCACCTTCAGCAGCTCCGAGTGGCCGGGCGTTCCGGGCAAGAATGTGGTGCTGACGCTGGACGAAAAAATCCAGTACATCGCGGAAAAGGCCCTGGCGGAGGAACTGGAAAGGTCGCAGGCCGCAAGCGGCGTGGCCGTGGTGCAGAACCCCAACACGGGTGAAATTCTGGCTCTGGCCAGCCTGCCCACCTTCGATCCCAACGATTACGAGGCTGCGCCTGCCGCCGCGCGCCTTGACCGCGCCGATGGCTGGATTTACGAGCCGGGCTCAACATTCAAGGCGGTGACCCTGTCGGCGGCTCTGGAAGAGAACCTGACCAACCCGCAGGAGGTCATCGACTGCCAGAACGGCGGCATCATGCTGGCCGGTCACGTCATTCACGATCACACTCCTTACGGCGACCTGAGCGTAACCGACGTGCTGGCAAATTCCAGCGACGTGGGCTTTGTGAAAATCGGCTTGCGTCTGGGTGAAAATCGCTTCTACCGCTACATCCGCAATTATGGTTTCGGAAACAAGACCAATGTGGACCTGCCGGGTGAAGAGCGCGGCCTGTTGAAGCCGCCCCGCCAATGGTCGGGCCTTTCGATCGGAGAGATTTCCATCGGCCAGGAGATTGGTGTGACGCCGCTGCAGATGGTCAGCCTGTATTCGGCCATCGCCAACGGCGGAATCTGGATTCAACCGCGCGTGGTGCACGATGTGTTCCTGGGTGCGCACCATGATTCGCTGCCGCCCGCGCCCGGGCGGCGCATCATGAGCGCGCACACGGCGCAACTGATGCGGCAAATGCTCGCGGCGGTGGTGGATCACGGCACGGGCATCCCCGCGCAGCTTGGCGGCTACACCTCCGCCGGCAAGACGGGCACGGCGCAGAAAAGCGATCAAGGCAGCGGCTATTCCAAAGGGCATTATGTAGGTTCTTTTATCGGTTTTGCTCCCGCCACACAACCGGCGGTGACTATTCTGGTGGTCATCGATTCCCCGGTGGGAGCACATTACGGGACAGACGTGGCAGCTCCGGTATTCCGGTCCATCGCAGAGCAGACTCTAGGTTACCTGAATGTAACTCAGGATAATCCCTCCCGGTGGCCTCAGCTCGTTACCCCCAAACCTGTCAAGCCGTCCGGCCAGAAGACGGATGACTTGATGGGATACCTTCCTTCGGATCGGGATTTGTCCGAAGCTGCCACTTCACCCGTACTGCCCGCATCGTTTACGCCGCGTGTTTCACAGGCTCGCGGTTCACAGCCCGGAGTTTTACAGGATGACGCCGCGCCGCCTGAGCTTCCCGCCGCGGCCATTGATTCCAGCACGGTGGTTCTGGGCGATGGCCCGCTCGTCACCGTGCCAAACTTCTCCGGATGGGCCACCCGTCAAGTCGTCGTCGAGTGCGGAAAACTCGGTTTGGAGCTGAATGTTCGCGGCAGCGGCCTGGCCGTGGAACAGAATCCCTTGGCCGGCCTGAAGGTGCCCGCGGGAAC
>JASIKV010000052.1 GCA_030049455.1 Terriglobia bacterium | reverse complement strand
CCCACTTTGCGCCGGCGCCAGGCTTTCAGGACGTCAATGGTAACGATGTGCAGAATCTTTCGCGGCTCGAGGTGCGCAATCAGAAAGCCCACGATCCGCTCGTCGGCTTCGGCAATCCAGGTCTGCGAGCGGGTGTGGCCGACAAAGGCTTCCAATTCCCTGAGCGAGTAGGAGATTCCGGGCGGAAAGCAGGCCTGATCGATTTCATACAAAGTTTGCAGGTCATCGGGGCGGAAGGAGCGCAGGCGCATGAGGAAAATCCGTCGGGATTGGGCGCATCAGGCCGGCCGCACAAGTTCCAGCAGCCGGTCGATATCCGCCTCATCGTTGTAGAGGTAGGGGGAAACGCGGATGAAGCCGTGGCGCAGACTGACCGAGATGTTGTTTGCCGTGAGCTTGCGGTGCAACTCGGCCGTCGCGGCAGGCGTGGCAGCGCGGAAGCAGAGAATCGTCGATTCGTGGCCGGGGAGCGCCGCGTCCGAAACAATATAACCGCGCCCGCGAAGGCCCTCATCCAGGCGGCGAAGTAGTTGCCGGCAATGGGCATTCACGGTCGCGGGCGTGACCTCGGTCACGTACTCGATCGACCTTTCGAGTCCGTGCAGGTTGATGAAATTGCCCGTCTCGCCGGAGTCGAACACGCGCGCTTCCGGAATCAGCCGGAATTCCTCCTTGGGGAGCGAATCAAATTCGTGTGCGCCGACCACCGAATGCCAGTTGATGACCGGAAGGTCGAGTTTTTTCAAAAGGTTTCTCGAGACGTAAGCAAATCCTGTACCGTAGGGGCCCAGAACCCACTTGTAGGCTGCGACCGCCATCACATCCACGGGCAGCGCGTGCAGGTTCAGTTCGTTGGCGCCCACACCCTGAGTCCCATCCACCACAAAGATTCCGCCGCGGTCGTGAATCAGCGAGCCCAGGGCGGCAAGGTCGATTCGAAATCCCGTGGAATAACTGACCCAATCGAGCGCCAGAACGCGGGTGCGCGGAGTCAGCGCCGCGGCCACATCGTCAAAACTTGACGCATCGCTCGCGGAGCGCACAACCTTCACCGTGACGCCCTTTCGCCGAAGGTTGATCCATGTAAATAGATTCGATGGAAAGTTCGATTCTCGCACCACCACTTCATCGCCAGGGCCCAGAGCCAGCCCTGCCGCAACGATGCCGATTCCCTGCGTGGCGCTGGTGGCGATGGCGATTTCATCCGGATGCGCGCCCACCAGCCGCGCGATTCCGGCGCGAACGCGGTCCGGCAGTCCAAAGTATTCCGGAGCATTCAGCCGATAAGGCTGAGCCTTCAGATCGACGGCTTGGTGGACGCGCTCTGCGGTAACCTTGGGGAACGCTCCCTGGTAGGCGCAGTTGAGATAGGTGAGCGGTGAGAAGTCCGCAAAGTCCTGTCGATAGTCGCGCTTCATTTTCAACCCGACTCTCTATTTGCCCAGCATGCGGGCGAGGAGAGAAGACTTGGGTTTCTCCTTTCGAACCGGGACGAGCGCCAACAGCGGTTCGATTCTCTCGTCCGGCCACGGTTGGCGCGTGCGGTCCCAGGCGACGACTTCAAGCAGCGAGGTCCAGAGCTCAAGGCAATGCAGGCACTTGGCACGATGCTCCTCCGCAGGAGACTTGTCATACCAGCTCGCCTGGCCATCGAGCATGCGAATGAACTGGCGGAGCGGTGTGCAGTCTTTTCCCGCTCCGGTACGCGCTGCTGCGCAGATTCCCATCCAGGCGCCGGGCCATAAGCACCGGTCATCCGTCCTCTCCAGCATGGCCGCGTAGCTGGCACGCAAGCGCCCCAATCCCTCACCCGCAACGGTCGGGGTGGTCCTCAGAATCTTCTCGACCGTCTTCTGCGAGTATCCGGCAAGCGTCAGGAAAACAACCTCCTGATGGACAACGGGCAGCCCGTTCAGAAGAGCGGTGAGTGATTCACTGTTTGGCGCGGCGGGAGCCGCCGCGTCCTGGCGCGCTTCCAGATTGGGCGCGGCGCGGTCCTGCAGGAAGGCGCGCAATGCCACCAGGAATTCGCGCTCCGACTGGTGCGGCAGGCCCTTCAATCCCGCGCAATCATTGGCGCAGAACTCACTCAAGAGCTCGCGCCACACCGCCAGCCGCGCTTCGGCGTCCCACGGCGTGTACACACCCAGAAATTCCACGGCCATGGGAGTGTAATTCCCCAGAAAGGCTCGCCACGCCTCCGGGCTGCCTTCCTCACAGCCGGGAAGGATTCTTTGAAAGATGATCAACTTGGACATGATGGAAACTGGCAGGTCCGTGAAGGAATGCCGCCCCGTCACTTGCCGTCAGGAAAAGCCAATATTGCGATCAGCGCTGCTGAGCCTCCCGGACGGTTCTCTCCAGGTGGTCTGCAATCAATTCCGCCGTGTCGTTGATTGCCTGGTCGAGCGCCGGAGGATTGTACGACCGGTAAATTGTGTCCTGCCACACTGAGGCGCCATTCTGGTCTGAGATAAAAACCTCGGAATGCACGCGCTTCAGCCGGCGCGATTCCAGGCACGACCCGCGCACCACAGCGTCAGCTTCCTTCTCTTTTGTCACCAGGCGGAACCGCCCCAATTTTCCCAAGGTCTGCACCAACTTGTCGCTCAGCGAATTATCGATATTCTCGATGTACAGGGTGTGTATCCGCAGTAACTTGTGAATGTCGATCACCGAAGCGGTCATGGGGCCGGAGTCGAGGGCAGGAGGACCGGTTCGGGGGCCGAGGGTGGGACGATCTTCCGGCGATGGAGTAGGCGATTGCGAACTCTGCTGGCCGCTGACAGGAACGCACGGCACCACGAGCGCCAAGGCGCTGGCCAGGCATACTGCCCATCGCCAGGCAGCCACCTTTGGACAGCGTATTTTCATGGCGACCTCCCAGGCTGGAATCCTTCCACCCCAGCCCCTCCGTGCCGCTCAGCCTTTATCCGCGATTCGAGCGCAGGTACTCCCGATACGCCTTTTCCTGGTCCTTGAGTTTCTGCCTAGCATCCTTTTGTTTCAGGAGCAGGTCGCGGTGCTCACGCTGCATTTTGTGAATGATGGTGTCGCGCGTGGCGACGGGAACCGGCGTGGCTTTCAGGGACTGCCGAATCTGCCGCTCCTTCAGCTTCATCGCATCGCGTTCAACCTTCTGCGACTGCTTAAGTTGCTTTTCCTGCGCCCGCCAGTCGATGGGTTCATCTGCAAGGGCATTAACAGCCAACCCGGCACCCAGGCACATCGCAGCGACCATCATGATGAGAGATTTACGCATTCTTCCTCCCGCAACGCTCAAATGGCTGGTCGGCGCGAGCTTCCTCCCTAATGGCTTTGCAGTACGGAGTATCCCCTCTCCAAAAGCATCTTAGCGGGAATAAGGGCGGAGTACAATAGGTTCGAGCGAAGAGCCTGAATTCGTCGAAAATGCCCTCGGGGCATGGGCATGCTGAAAGCGTCACGGTAGCCGCGCTCGATGAGCGCCGTCGGCGGGACCGGCCCGAGGATTAGATTGCCGGCGCCGGGGGCAGGGACGACCGGGAATCACTGATCGGCCGGGCTATGGCGACTCAGTGGGATAAATCCCCTTAATGCTTTGACGCCTATCCGGAAGTCGGTTATAACAGCCGCAAGGGGGTAGCCATGGACAATGTCAGGAAGGTTTTCACGGGTTTGTGTCTGAGTTTGTGCCTGCCATTTTTGGCGAACGCGCAGTTTGTTCGGGAATTCAACCCGCCGAACACTCCGTGTTGCCTGCCGCGCGTGGCGATTCAGCTTGCTGATGAGCTTCAGGACTGGAACCAGTTGGGGCGATACCATCAGGACGATCTGCGCCTGGAAAAAACGCCGCCCGACCCCGGCCGCGTGATCTTTCTGGGCGATTCCATTACGGACCGCTGGGAGTTGGCAAAATATTTCCCGGGAAAACCCTATGTGAACCGCGGCATCGGCGGCCAAACCACCATGCAGATGGTGGTGCGCATGCATCCCGATGTGATTCACCTGCGGCCCGCCGCCGTCATCCTGCTGGCCGGCACCAATGACATTGCCCACAACACCGGGCCTGAAACCCAGGAGATGGTGGAAGACAATATTCGCGCCATTTGCGAATTGGCGGAAAGTCACAACATCAAAATAATACTCTGCCTGCTCACGCCCATCAGCGATTACACCAAATCGAAGCAGAGCGAGCGCCGGCCCCCCGCTGACATCATCAGCCTGAATCATTGGATTGAGAGTTACGCGCCTGACGTCCACGCGCAGTTGGCGGACTATTATTCCGCGCTGGTGGATGACAAAGGCATGTTGCGCGAAGGCTGCTCCGACGATGGACTGCACCCGAACGATGCGGGATACAAATTGCTCGCGCCCGTCGCCGAGGCGGCAATTGAAGCAGCGTTGAAGCAATGACCGCCGCCCCTGGCGCTCAAGAAATGGAACATAAAATCCGCCTTCTGACCGCCGCCGACGCGGAGGCCTACTGGCACTTGAGGCTCGAGGCACTGGAACGCGAGCCTCAATCCTTTGGTGAATCCTCCGCAGAGCACCGCGCGACCACCCTCGAATTCACCGTTCAGCGATTGACGGAAAGCCCAAACGATAATTTTGTTTTTGGGGCATTTCTGGAAGGAACCCTTGTGGGCATGGCAGGATTCTTTCGCTACACGCTCTCCAAGGCGCGGCACAAGGGGCGAATATGGGGCGTCTACGTGCGCGAGAGCAGCCGCGGGCGCGGAATCGGCAGGGCACTTCTCATTGCTCTGCTTGAAAAGATCAAGACCTGCCCGGGGGTGGAACAAGTTTCACTTACTGTGATCGCGGGCCAGGATGCTGCCCGGGCCCTCTATGTTTCTCTTGGCTTCAAGCCG
>JASIKV010000441.1 GCA_030049455.1 Terriglobia bacterium | reverse complement strand
CAGCACGCGCTCGACTTCTTCCAGCGACGTCCCCTGCTTGGGCAGGCGAAGGACGGGAATCATTTTTCCCGAGGGCAGCGGGCGCCAGGTGGCGGCGACTCCGGTCATCAGGGCGGCGTCCGTGCTCTCGCCCTCCGAGTGGGTGATGGGCACGGCGGCGTCGAACCCCTGAACCTGCCCGGTCACCTGAATGGGCAGATACGTCGGCCGGATATACTCCGAGTCCTCGAGAATCATGGCGCGCTCCACGGCGTTCTTCAGCTCGCGCACATTTCCCGGCCAGTCGTATTCCATCATCAGCTCGCGAGTCTCCTGCGTAATGCCTTTCACGTTCTTGCGAAAGCGCACGTTGTAGCGCTCGATGAAGAATTCCACCAGCGGCAAAACATCTTCCATGCGGTCGCGCAGGGGAGGAATGAAAATCGGGATGATGCTGAGGCGGTAGTAAAGGTCCTGGCGAAAGGTTCCCTGGCGCACGCCCTGCTCCAGGTTGCGATTGGAGGCGGCGATGACGCGGATATCCACCGCGATGTCCTTGACGCCGCCCACGCGCCGAATGTTCTGCTCCTCCAGCGCGCGCAGAAGCTTGGCCTGGAGATAGGTGGAGAGCTCGCCGATTTCGTCCAGGAACAGCGTGCCGCCGTCCGCCACTTCAAACAGCCCCTTCTTTTGCGCCTTGGCATCGGTGAAGGCCCCGCGCTCGTGGCCGAACAGCTCAGCTTCCATCAGCGTCTCCGGAATGGCCGAGCAGTTGATGGCCACGAAGGGCTTTTCGGCCCGCGCGCTGTCATAGTGGATGGCCTTGGCGATCAGGTCCTTGCCCGTTCCGCTCTCACCCTGAATCAGCACGGTGGAGGTTTCGCTCGACGCCACTTTGCGGACAAAACTCATCAACTCAATCATGCGGGGGGATTTCCCCACCACTTCGTGGTATCCGGAGCGCTTGCGAATCTCATCGCGCAGGAAGTCGCGCTCCGAGCGCACGCCCGAATGGTCAATGGCGTTGGAAATGGTGATTTGCAGCTCGTCGAAATCGAGCGGCTTTTTGACAAAGTCGAGCGCGCCCAGCTTGATGGCCCTCTTGATGTCGTCAAGCTGCGGGTCGCCGGTGATCATGATGATCGGCGTGGCGATGTTGTTTTCCTTGATTTCGCGAAGCACGTCGATGCCGCTCAGGTCGGGCAGACGGACATCCAGCAAGACCAGGTCGGGCGATTCCGCGCGGACCTGCGCCAGCCCTCCCGTCCCGCTCTCGGCCTCAATGGGGGAATAGCCCCATTCCTCCAACTGCCGGCGCACCGACCACCGAATCAGCTTCTCGTCGTCGACTATCAGGATTTTTTCGCCAGGCATAAACCTGAAAGAACCTAAGGACTAGCAACCCGGGTCCGGAGTTGAAACCTCTCCCGGCACGGAGCCCGCGAAGCGGGCGCTATCCTTTAGCCCACGGCGACCAGCCGTGGGTAATGGAAGCGCAGAACATACGATCGAAAGCCCGCGAAGCGGGCGCCATACAGTAGCCCACGGCGCAAGCCGTGGGTAATGGAAGCGCAGAACATACGATCGAAAGCCCGCGAAGCGGGCGCCATACATTAGCCCACGGCGACCAGCCGTGGGTTCAGCCGCCCACCCTCACCCCCCTCCCCTCTTCCCTCTCCCCGGGGAGAGGGAAGAGGGGGAGGGGAGTTAGGGTGAGGGGTCTTTTCAGTCCGACGAAACCCGCGTATCGCTGATTCCGTGATGCTGAATTAAAAACTTGAATTTCGGCGCCCCTACGACTTTAACACAGGAGCTTCCAGAACCGCTTGACGCATGGGCAGCCGGATTATAAACCTGCTTCCCTTCTTCAACTCACTTTCTGCCGTAAGCGTTCCGCCGTGCTGGCTGATAATCCGCCGGGAGAGCGACAGCCCCAGTCCCGTGCCGTTCTTGCGGGTGGTGTAAAACGGGCGGAAGATTTTTTCAAGCTGCTCGCGGGAAATCCCTCCTCCCGTGTCCGCTACGGAAATTTCAATGGTATCCGAGCGGTTGGGAGCACCGGAACCGGCCAGAATCCGCGCTTCGATCAGGATTTTACCTTCCGGGCCCAACGCCTGGATGGCGTTCAAAACCAGATTGAGCAATACCTGGTGCAATTGCTCGGGGTCCATTCGAAAGCGCGGCGAAGGTGAGGGAAGCTGGGTGGAAAAGTCAACGCGCTTGTCGCCCACTTGCTGCCGGGCGAGTTGCAACGTGCGGGCAACCGTCTCCTGCAAATCCGCCATGCCGAATTGCGGCGGCTTGGGCCGCGCGTAGGCCAGCAGGTCGTTCAGCACTTTCTCGATGCGGCGCGCCTCCTGCCGAAGGTCGTCCAGAATCTCGCGGTCCGGGTGGTCTTTGGGAAAATCCTTGGTGATGATCTCGATGGCGCCGGCGATTCCCGCCAGAGGGTTGCGAATCTCATGCGCCAGGCCGGCGGCCAGCTCGCCCATGGTGGCCAGGTGCTCGGCCTGCAGCATTTCCGTGTCATGCGAGCGCTGGCAATGGTCGCAGAAATCGCGCCAGTTTTCGGTGAGCGAACGAATCTCCTTTTCCAGCGCCAGCGTACTGCTGGGCGGCGGAGCAATCTGCACCAGCGCCGGGTAGGTGGGAGCAATCTTGCTGAGCGTGGCGCGCAATTCACCCAGCAGCGCCCAGGAGCGCCGCTCCTGGTAGACCAGCATTCCCGTAGCGGCGCAGAGCGCAGCCAGAAGGGCTATCCCCAAGCCCAGGGTAAAACCTATGCCGCGCCGATAGGCCTCAAGCACCGTCAAAACGATGATTCCCGCCAGCGACGCCAGCAACACCACCAGATTCTGGTGAAACGTGGGAGGAAACCGCAAAAGACGTTTTAGGCCTGACTGCTCCAATGGTATGATGTTTCCTTTTCAGTGACACTCAAGATGTCCAATTTTACCACAAGGCACTAGGGTGACGAGAAAGCCCGAAACCTTCTTCGAGGAGATGAAACGCTACGTCGGTTTCAGCGAAGAAGACGCCCGCCTGCTGCAAACCATCGGGGAGCGCATGGACCCCTTTCTGCCGGGCATGTCGGAGCGCTTTTATGACCAGATCACCCAGCACCCGGAGGCGGGAAAGGTCTTTACGGGCGGCCAAGAGCAGATTGACCGCCTGAAGCACACCCTGCAAGCCTGGGCAAGGCGCCTGTTTCGCGGTCCCTTTGACGAGGATTACGCCGCCGAGCGCTACAAAATCGGCGTGCGCCACGTCATGATCGGCCTGCCGCAGCGTTACATGATCAGCGCCATGGGCGTGGTGCGCACGCACCTTCAGGAAAGCCTGGGCAAGGTCCTGGTCTCCGAACCCGCGCTCGAGGCCACACGCCTTGCCCTCGATAAGGCCCT
>JASIKV010000440.1 GCA_030049455.1 Terriglobia bacterium | reverse complement strand
GCAGGCCCGGCTTCAGCGGCCGCTCAGGATGGAATTCCTCCGTGCCCGTTTCAGCGTAACCCAATTTTCGATAGAGGGGCAAAAGTTCCTGGCGCAGGCTGAGGACGCAGATATCCACATACGCGCAGCCCTGGAGGCGAAAGTAATTTTCGGCGGCCTCGATCATCGCTCCGCCAAATCCTTTCCCCTGCAAAGGGGGATCAACGGCCAGCATGCCGAAATATCCGCGCTCGGCGCGTTTCTCAACATAAACGGCTGCGACAATATGTCCACCCTCGTTCTCAGTAATTAGAAATTGGCCTTTGTCGAGCATCGCCGTCAGCTTCTTCAGGTCGGTGCGCGGTCCATCAAAGATGGTTTCGAGTGCGAAGGCGGCATTGATCACCGGAACCATATCCGGAATATCCCGGGTCGTGGCAAAACGAATCCGCATGGTAAAGAGGGACTTGCCTCCTGTAGGCCGTCGCCGGACAGTATAGCGCATTTGACGTTTCGCCCGATTTTCCCCCTCGCCCGGACGCCACGAGGCATTAAGGATTTCTGCGATAGACTCCAGTCGCGTAATCCACTTGCGCTTCCGGCAATTCCCCCCTAGGCTGAGACAGACGCTTGCGCCGGCGGTTTTGCCGGGCTTGGCGCGTCGCAGAACGCCACTGATTGATGCGGAGACGCTTCGCTTGACTCAACCTACGCTGCGCCGAGAACTCAAGTTCAGCCACGCCACTGCCATCGTCGTAGCCAATATGATCGGCACGGGAATCTTCACCACCACGGGTTTCCTGGCCGGCGATCTTGGTCGGCCCTCGCTGGTGATCGGAATCTGGGTGGTGGGCGCCGTGATCGCCGTAGCCGGCTGCCTGTGTTACTCGGAAATGGGTGTCAACCTTCCCGAATCGGGCGGAGAGTACATCTTTTTGCGCGAAGCCTGGGGGCCGCTGTGGGGATTTCTGAGCGGCTGGATTTCCTTTTTTGCAGGCTTTTCCGCGCCGATCGCCGCAGCCGCACTGGCGTTCTCCGAATACTTCAGCCATTTCTTCCCCGCCTTCTCAATCGCGGCGCCGGCATCGGCCGCAGGCTCAGGCCAGGGGATATTCCACGCCGGTCCCGGGCAGTGGCTGGCGGTGGGAATCGTGCTGGCGTTTTCGGCCATCAATGTGGCGGGGTTGCGGCCCGCCGCCAGGCTGCAAAACCTGCTTACCGGGCTTAAGCTCGGCGTGTTGTTGCTCTTCCTGATCATGGCTGCCGCGATGGGAAATGGCAGCGCGGCGCATTTTTCGCAAGCGGCATCGAGAACTTCCAGCCACAGCCTGCCTGCGCAGTTTGCCGTTTCCCTGGTTTTCGTAATGTTTGGTTACAGTGGTTGGAATGCCGCCACCTACGTTTCCGGCGAAATGAAGACTCCGGAGAGCACCATTCCCGCCTCGCTGGTGGCGGGTACGCTTACGGTTGCGGCTTTGTATGTGCTCCTGAACGTAGCATTCGTTTACGCCATGCCCCTGGAATCGATGAAGGGCGTCGTGGCCATCGGTGAGGCATCGGCCGGTGCGCTGTTCGGGGGACGGGGCGGGAATCTCTTCAGTGCCATCATGTCCGTCGGCCTGCTCTCCACGGTCAGCGCCATGGTGATTGCCGGGCCGCGCGTTTACTTCGCAATGGCTGTGGATGGTTGCTTCTTTCGAACGGCGGCGCGCATCCACCCGCGCTGGGGCACGCCCATGTATGCCATTGTGTTTCAGGCTCTGGCCACCACCCTGATGATCCTTACGGGTACTTTTGAGAGCCTGGTCTACTACATCGGATTTGCCCTGATCTTCTTCGCGGCGCTGGCGGTGGCAGGAATGATCCGCCTGCGCGCGCGCGAGGGTTGGAGAAAACTCGCAGTGGTAAACTTCGGCTACCCGATTGCTCCCGCTCTCTTCATCGGTGCGAGCGCCTGGATGCTTTTCTATACCTCCTCAATGCGGCCCAAGGAATCAGGGCTTGGATTGCTGACCATGGTTCTGGGTGCGGTGCTATATTTTTGGAGATTCCGGCGTCCATGAGCAGGATAAATCGCAGGCGTTTTCTAAAGAATTCGCTCGGATCCGCCGCCTGCGTGGCGCTTCAGCCCGCGGCCGGTCTGCCGGCCCCGCCACCCCCCTACACCGTGGTTTGGGATTTAGATAAGGCTTTCCGGGAGTCAACACCCACCCGCGAGCGCATGTGCTTAAACGGGCTCTGGCGCTGGCAACCGGCGCAGAGTGGTTCAGAAAAGCCGCCTTCAGAAAATTGGGGATACTTCCGCGTTCCGGATTGCTGGCCAGGAGACGCCAGCCGGGGAGGCGCCCCGCTGATTTTCTACCCCAGCCCCCAATGGGAAAGATTGAACATGAGCCGAGTGACAGCCGCCTGGTATCAAAGGGAATTCACCATACCGGCGGAATGGCAAGGCCGGCGCATTGCAGTTTCCACGGCCTATCTGAATTCTTACGCCGCCGTTCATATTGACGGCTCACCCGTTGGCGAAATTCGGTTTCCCGCAGGCGAAATCGACATCACTTCCCATTGCCGCCCGGGCGAAAAGCACCTGCTCACTCTGCTGGTTGTGGCATTGCCGTTGCAGGCCGTCATGACTTCCTTTGCCGACAGCGCCGGGGCGATGCAAGTGGCGGGCGAGGTTGAGCGTCGCGGGCTGTGCGGCGATGTGTACCTTGAGGGAACGCCCGCCGGGGCTCGCCTCACGGACGTCAAAGTCGAGACGTCGGTGCGGAACTGGCAAATCACCTTTGATTGCGCATTCGAATCGCTCGATTCTGACGCTCGTTACAGCCTGCGCGCGCAAATCAGCGATGGGCAGGCGAAGGCCGCCGAGTTTAC
>JASIKV010000439.1 GCA_030049455.1 Terriglobia bacterium | reverse complement strand
CGGAAAGCGCTCCACCGTGGTTCAAGACGATTCAAATCAGCACGCCGGCCTTCGCCACCAGCTTCGCCGATCCTATTCCCCCGGGGCCCAACCCCTTTGCGCCCGTGTTTAACGGGCCGCAGGGGCTGACCCTGCTGACGCTCGACCCGCATCTCCGATTGCCGTACGCTCAGGACTGGAACTTTACCGTTGAACGTTCTTTCGGTCAGAGCTGGCTGCTTGACATCGGCTATGTGGGCACCAAAGGCACCAAGCTGCCGCGGTTTATCGAGAGCAACCCTCCAACACTTTGTTCCACCTTACCGGCGGGCTCCGCCGAGCAGGGCCTGTGCTTCTCCGACGAGGGACAGGGTAACCAGAACTTTTGGCGGCCCTATTCGAACGGCGGCGTGGCCGGAACCTGCGACGACGCCGACCCGAACTGTTACTACGGGTCGATCGGCTTGATCTCCGGAATTTCCAATTCCAACTACAACGCCCTCCAGGCGAGCCTGCGCAAGCGGATGGGCAATGGCTTGGCCTTTCTGGCTTCCTACACCTATTCAAAGTCCCTGGACGACGTCTCGAGTTTCAACATCACCGGGTCTGCTCCAACGCTGGTAGCCGGAGAGAACGATTTGGCCCAGAATCCCTGGGATTTGGAGGCCGAATACGGCCGTTCCCTTTTCGACGCGCGCCAGCGCCTGGTCTTCAGCTATGAATGGCAGTTGCCCTTCTGGAAGAACGAAAAGGTTTGGTACAAAAACGCTGTTGCCAACTGGGCACTGAACGGCATCTACTCGGCGTCAACCGGGACTCCCTTTACCGTCTACGATTCCAGCGACCCATCCCTTCAGGGCGATTCACCGGAGATCTCCGGGTTCGTGGGCGACCGCCCCAATCTCGTCGGGAATCCGAATGATGGTCCCAAGACTGCCAGCGAATGGTTCAATACGTCGGCGTTTCAAAGGGACATGATCCCCGGCACATTCGGCACCGGGGGGCGCAATATCGTTCAGGCGGCCGGGGAACAGGAATGGGATTTCGCACTTTTTAAGGACTTCCGGCTGTCGGAAACAAAGACCCTGGAGTTTCGCGCCGAGATGTTCAATATCCTGAACCATGTGAACTTCGGCGTGCCCAATGACGATTTGAACTCCCCAACGTTCGGTCAGGTGCAATCGGCGCTTCCGCCGCGCCAAATACAGTTTGCATTGAAATTCCTGTTCTAATCATTTCCCGGAGGATGAACGTTACAACCGGAAGGAGTTAACCATCCATGCCTCACATCAAACTGCCCGAAGGATTGCCCGGCATCGTCGGCCTGTTCGCCTTTCGTCCGGAAACCGCCGTGCCCCTGCGCGCGCTGGCGGAGGTTCTGCTGCGCGGCCCCAGCACGCTCAGCTCCGGCGAGCGCGAGCTGATTGCCACCTACGTTTCCCACCGCAACGACTGCTATTTCTGCCAGACCAGCCATGGCGCCGCAGCCGCGCACCATTTGAGCGGCAACGAGCGATTGATTGAAGACGTGAAGCGGGACTTCGAAGTTGCGCCGGTTTCCGCCAAGCTCAAAGCGCTGCTGGCCATTGCGGGCAAAGTCCAACAGGGTGGAAAGAACGTAACACCGGCGGATGTGGATCGCGCCCGCCGGCAGGGAGCAACCGATTCGGAGATCCATGATACGGTGCTGATTGCCGCGGCCTTTTGCATGTACAATCGCTACGTGGACGGCCTCGGAACCTGGGCGCCTACCGACATTAACCTTTACCGGCAAATGGGCGCGCGCATGGCGGACGAGGGGTACATCCGCGCCGACGCATCGGCGGCAAGCGCCGGAAAAACCAACCCGTAGACCACGGAGGATCAACTGCCCCACATTCCCTTGCCCGAAGGGCTGCCGGGAATTCGCGGCCCCATGGCCTATCGGCCGGAGACAGCGAAGCCTCTCAACGCGCTCGCGGAAGTGCTGCTGCGCGGGCCCAACACCCTCACGCCCGCCGAGCGCGAGCTGATCGCCACCTACGTTTCTTCGCGCAACGACTGCTTTTTCTGCCAGAACATCCATGGCGCAATTGCCGCTTTCCATCTGGCCGGGAATGAGAAGCTGGTCGCCGAGGTGAAGCAAGACTTTGAGGCGGCGCCGGTCTCCGGCAAGCTGAAGGCGCTGCTGGCCATTGCCGGCAAAGTGCAGCAGGGCGGCAAGTCCGTGACGCCGGCGGATGTGGAGCGCGCGCGACGGCAGGGCGCAACGGATATGGAGATTCACGACACCGTGCTGATCGCTGCGGCCTTCTGCATGTTCAACCGGTATGTGGACGGCCTGGCAACCTGGCAGCCGGACGACCCCGCCATGTATCGCGCGCGCGCCGCCAAGACTGCGCAAGAAGGGTATGGGAGAACGCCCTGAATGAGCTGCGCCGAAGACAAGGCGAGCAGCGGGCCGCGCGACATGGATATAACCCGAAACGAAATTGCCCCGGCCGCCCACAGTGAATTTTCGCCCGGGTATTTCGGCTGGCGTGTGGCGCTGGCGTCGAGCCTCGGCGTCATGGTGGGCTTCGGATCCCTTTTCATCTTCACCTTCGGCGTTTTCATGAAGCCGTTGGGGGCCGAATTCGGATGGAGCCGGGAAGCGATATCGCAAGGCTTTGGCTTGGCCGCCATGACGGTGGCGGTTTGCTCCCCGATCCTGGGGAGATGGCTTGACCGCTTCGGTCCGCGCCGAATCATTCTGCCCTGCCTGAGTGTTTTCGGGCTGGGCATCGCGTCGCTGGCTTTGCTTCGCCCGCACCTTTGGCAATTCTACGCAACGTGCATCCTGCTGGGTATCGTGGGAAATGGTGCGGCCCACCTGGCGTTTTCGCGGGCAGTCTCCACGTGGTTTGACGCCCGCCTGGGCATGGCGTTGGCGTGGATGATGGCCGGAGCGGGATTGGGTTCCATGGTCCTTCCGCTTTATGCGCAGACGCTCATTGACTGGGCGGGTTGGCGCGCGGCGTATGTGGGACTGGGCGGCCTCGCCTTGATTTTGGGCCTGCCCCTTTCATGGAAATATATTCGCGAGCGTTCGGCGCAGGGTCCGGCCGTCCGCTCGACGGCTTCCCGGGGAATGACCTGGCAGCAGGGCCTTCGCTCCTCCCCGTTTTGGATCATTGTTGCAGCGCTCTTGGCAGGCTCGGTGAGCATGAATGGCGCGCTCACCCATTTGGTGGCGTTACTGACCGATCGCGGCATCAGCGCACGGGGCGCCGCGCTCAGCACCTCTGTGCTGGGCGGTGCGAGCCTCCTCGGACGTCTGGTGGTAGGTTGGATCCTCGACCGTGTCTTCGGAGCGCGGGTGGGATGCGCAGTATACCTGATTGCCGCAGTGGGAATTCTTCTGCTCGCTCGCGCCGACACCCTGCTCGGCGGTTGCGTTGCGGCAGCACTTATTGGAGTGGGAGTGGGAGGCGAGGCCGATGTGACCCCCTTCCTTCTGACTCGCTACTTCGGGCTGCGGGCCTTCTCGACTCTTTATGGCATCACCTGGACTTTTTACGCCATTGCCGGCGCAGTGGGGCCCGTAGTGCTCGGACGCGCCTTCGATTTGACCGGGTCCTACACACCAACCCTGAGACTGCTTGCTCTGGCCATGGCGTCGGCAGGAGGCATGATGCTTCTCTTGCCCCGATACCGTCTTCCGGGCAGGAATTTTTATGATGCAGACGGCGAGACGGAGGAGCATTTCACCGCTGCCGCGCCCGGAGGTCGTATGCCCCGCGCCGGTGGCGCCTCATCCTGAACAAGAATTGTCCGCGATCGGACTGGGGGCGCACTGCGGTTACTGTAAATCCCGCATTGCGCGTGCCCCTTCTGCCTCCCGCCTTGCGCTTGGACCGGTTCTTTGTCGTTGGTTTTAAATCTGAGCTGTTTGAAGGAGATTATCATGTCTGAGAAAAAAGTCCTGGCAAATCAGAAACATATCTTGGCCAACCAGAAGGCCATTCTCGCCAACCAAGGCACGATCAAAAGTAACCAGCAGACAATCAAATACAACCAGAAGACAATCCTCGAGAACCAGTTGATCATTAAGAACAACCAGAACAGCCTTAACCTCATTCTCAAGAATCAGCAGGAAATCCTGTCACTCTTGAAGAAGTAAGGGCACTTGAATCCCTTAGGCCTCGTGGAAGCGAGCGTTCCCACGCAGCAGACGGGGTTGAAGGGCCGCAAGAAATCGGCGGAGCCGAACGCGCAATCCGCGAGAGGCCGAGCTCGATTGCCCAGGCAATAGTTGGGAAGTCCAACCCGCCGGTTCCCGTGAGGGGATACGCCTGCTTTATGCATTGGGATCCGTTGCCGCGAGCGTTGGCGGCAGGCGACGGAAGGTTCCCGCAACTCGGGCTGTGTAATCAAAAGAAATAACCCATATACCTTATTTGCATTATTGACGTTGAGAAAAGCTCACGCGGATAATTACGCCTTCAGGGGCATCCCAGCCATCGATTTACGACAAATTTACCACTGTGACAGCTTCACACCAATCTTAGGGAAGCGCCGCCAGTGGAAGCTAACAGGAGACGGTATGAAACTTGCAGTTGGAGGCCTGGTGGGCGTGTGCGTTCTTCTTCCTGCCAGTCTATGCTTCTCGCAGCAGTCAAATCCTGTGGGTTCGGCGTCGTCACTGCAGACAGCGTACGGAACAGACGCAGCGTCGGCAGACGCATCGGCTGCATCTTCGCCTGAGACGGCTACGGCTGGCGATAATCCTGCGCCAGCCGAACCCCAAGCGCACAAGATTGGACCATTGGAAGTTACAGTGAACTGGCGAACCCGGGCCGAGGGTTGGTATTGGTTTCAGGGGCCGACGGGGAACAGCGACTACGGTTTTTGGGATTCGCTTCTGCGAATCGGCATTGGTCAAACGGGAAAGCGTTTCGACTGGTTTCTGGAAGGCGAGCAGCCCACCATCCTGGGTCTACCCAACACTGCAGTCGTTGCCGCTCCGCAGGGCCAACTCGGACTGGGGGGAAGTTATTACGCGGCCAACAGTAATCGCACCAATGTCGCCAATGGATTCGTGAAGCAGGGCTTCGTGGATTTCAAGCATCTGGGTGCCGCCGCCGTGAAACTTGGGCGTTTTGAGTATTTCGACGGTACGGAAGTCAAGCCCGTCGATCCTATGCTCGCCGCGGTGGTCCAGACACGCATTTCGAGCCGCCTCATTTCCAATTTCGCCTTCACCGCCGTGCAGCGCTCGTTCGATGGGCTTCAGTTTTCTGCCGATTCCGGCAAGAACAACTTCACGTTCCTGGGAGCTCGTCCAACGGCAGGGGTTTTCCAGGCCAAAGGCATGGGCGAACTTGACGTGGATACCTACTACGGCGCGTATACAAGGTCGGTAAGCACAGGCAGCAGCGCAGGGGAACTGCGTGTGTTTGCCCTGGGCTACATCGACCATCGCACCACCGTGCTCAAGACGGATAACCGGTCCACCGCGGCGCGCACAGCCGACCTGGGCAAAATCGAAATCGCGACTTGGGGCGGAGATTACGTCCACGTTGTCAATAGCGCAAGCGCCGGCAAGTTCGATTTTCTCGTTTGGGGAGTGGCCCAAACCGGCTCATGGGGCAGTTTGACGCAACGCGCCAGCGCGTTCGTGGGCGAAGGCGGCTGGCAACTGCCGGTGAAACAACTGAAGCCCTGGTTCAGCGCGGGTTACTCCTACGGCAGCGGCGACAGCAATGCCACCGATTCCAAGCACGGCACTTTTTTCCAGGTGCTCACCACGCCACGCCAATACGCCCGCTTCCCCTTCTATAACATGATGAACAATGAGGACGCGTACGCAAGTCTCAATTTAAAGCCGGTATCGAGGCTGTCGATTCGTAGTGAAGCGCACGCCCTGCGTCTGGCCAGCGCTGCCGACCTCTGGTACTCGGGGGGTGGAGCATTTCAGCCCCAAACCTTCGGTTTCACGGGCCGTCCGAGCAACGGTGCTCGCAGCCTGGCGAATGTGTGGGACCTCTCGGCGGATATCCGGATCACCAAGTCGCTCAGCATATCGCCTTATTACGG
>JASIKV010000438.1 GCA_030049455.1 Terriglobia bacterium | reverse complement strand
ATCATTCAAACTTCAGCCTTCGCCCTTTTACCTCTTACCATTTACACCTTAAATCTTCTTTGCATCCGGCTCTTTCCCCGGCCAATAAACACGCTGCCCGGTCTCGATTGAGCGGTTCCCGTAAATGACTCCCTGTGCGTCCAGCATTCCCAGCTCAAACGGAGCGATAACGGGCTTGGCGTCACGCACGCTCAGGAGAAAATTGCGCAACTCGCTCCAGTAGGGATCGTGCGCCTCCTCGTAATTGTAGATTCCCATCGACGCGAGCCAGTGTTTGGCGTAAGTCACCTCGCGATCCATGAAACCCAGCTGGCTGGCCGCGACAGGATCGGGAAACACGGCGATCCCCTCCTGCGGAGCGGTGTTGGTGACCGTCGCCCCTGCCCACCAATTCTCCTTACTGTTGCCGGTGGTCACTTTGGGCACGTCCTCACGGTAGTACATGCAGTTCTTAAGCGCACTGATGATCAGCGTTCCGCGGTCGCCCATGATCTGCTCGCTGAAGTCCAGGTGGGCGTTGCACAGGATGGAGCTCCAAACCATTTTCCGCCCGCCGGGATATTCGTAAATCGCCTCAACGTTGTCGCAGGTCTCGCGGCCATCCTTCCAATAATCAATTCCGCCCGTGGCGTAGACGAAAATCGGCTCGGCGTCGAAAGCCCAATTGGCCACATCGATTTGATGAGAGGCGAGCTCGGCCAGCAAGCCGCCGGAGTATTCCTTGTACATGCGCCAATTGATCAGCCGCTCGAATTTAGCGTCCGGCACCGGGCGCCGCCAGTTATTGTTGCGATGCCACTGGGCGCGCACGAACATCACTTTGCCGAGGGCCCCCTTGCGAATCAATCCAATCGCCACCTGGTAGAGAACGCTGGAGCGCCGCTGCAATCCCACCTGCAGCACCAGCTTGGGATTCGCCTGCGTGGCCTTGCGAATCATGTCCGCTTCTTCTTCCTTGAAGTACATCGTCTTCTCGACGAAGACGTGCTTGCCGGCGTTGAGTGAATCCACCACCATTTGCGCGTGCAGATTCAGGGGCGTTGCGATCATCACGGCATCCATATCCTTCCGCTCGAGCATCTTCTGGTACTCGGTGTAGGTTTCAGGATTGGAGCCGATAGTTTCCACGCCCTTCTTGAGGTTGGGGGGATAAATGTCGCAGGTGGCGATGCAGTTCCCTTCCGGAAGCGTCGCGAGAAACTTCAGAAGCGTGCAACCTTCTGTTCCCGTGCCGATAAATCCATAGCGCACCGGGTTGCCGGAGCTTTGCGCGCTGAGAATCGCCGGCGCGCCCAGCCCGGCAAGGGATGAAGCGCCGACCGAAGCGGCGGTTTTCAAAAACTCACGTCGAGTTACGTCTTGCTCCTTCTCCATTATCAGGACTCCTTATGAATCCCAAGCCCGCACAGGGGCGAGGGGAAAATATCCACACCGGCATTTTAACGCCAAAGGGCCCGGCAATTAACCCGCAACATTTGTCGCGCGACAAATTGACCGGGGGAGCCGTGGGAGTCCGCCAACTGCGTTATAATCAAGCTGGAGGTCATTTCGACGCCTTTGAAGTTTTCCGACGCGATTTTACGCCTCGCATTTCTGGCTGCTGTGTTGTTTCTTGCCGCTCCGGGATCATATCCGCAAACTCCGTCCCAGCCGCCTGATGACGCAGGCGCCCTGGCAGCCAAATTCAGCGCCCTCTACAACGCTATCGAGCAGAATTACGTGGATCCCGTCGACCCGGACCACGCCATCTTCGACGGCGGAGTGCGCGGCATGCTGTCGGCGCTCGACCCTTTCTGCGCCTTCCTGGACCGCGACCAGTTTGAAATGATGAAGGAGCAGGCGCGCGGCGAGTCGGTGGGGTTTGGATCAATTCTTTATGTCTCAGTCGGGAAAATCCTCATCCTGCAAACGGCCCAGGGGTCGCCGTCGTTTCGCGCGGGCCTTGCGCCGGGTGATGAAATCGTTTCCATCAACGGTCAGCGCATCGACCAACTGGAATTTCAGGAATTGATCGACCTGCTGAAGAGCGCGCGCTCGCGCCCCGTGCGCCTGGGGGTGATTCATCCCGGCCGCCTGATTCCGGAGGATTTCAGTCTGCGCCCTGCCGCCGTGGCACTGCCCACGGTGGACAAGGCGTTCGTGTGGTCGCCAGGCATCGCTTATCTTCACATTGCAAGCTTCGAGGAAAAAACCGCAGAGGAGGTCGCCACGGCGCTCGATGGCATGGACCCACCCCACTTGAAGGGCCTGCTGCTCGACCTTCGCGACAATCACGGCGGCATTGTTGACTCCGCCGCCGCAGTGGCCAGCCTTTTTCTCAAACCCAATGTCATCGTTCTGACCACGCGCGGCCGGGCCATGCCCGAAAAGGATTACCACGCTGCGACAATGCCGCGGCATTTTGACCTGCCGATCATCGTCCTGGTGAATGGGGACACGGCGAGCGCCGCGGAGGTTTTGGCCGCCGCTCTTCAGGAACACGACCGTGCCGTGGTCGCGGGCCAGCCCACGTATGGCAAGGGCGTAATTCAGTCGGTGGTTGAACTTCCCGAAAGCACCGGGCTGGCGCTGACGGCGGGCCAATATTTCACGCCCAGTGGGAGATCCATCCAGCGCCCTCTGGCCGGCACGGCGCTCACTTTCGAATCGCTCTCTCCCTCAGCCACGGGTAAACCCGGAGCGGTCAAGCCCAACGCAGGCGCTGATCCCGCAACCCCCACTGCGAGTTCGTTTCACACCGACGATGGCCGCCCCGTCGCCGTGGGCGGGGGGATTACTCCCGACGTGAGCATTCCGGGCGAATCTGACGATCCCTGGCTGGCCTTCATTACTCAGCGCGGCTATCTAACCGGCTATGCCGAATCGTATCTTACTGCCAATGGGAGACCCGTCGAGCCTTTCGAAGTTTCGTCAGACGCGCTCGAGGATTTTAAGCAAGACCTTGAGCGCAATGGTGTGCGCGTGCCCGAGGAATACTGGTCAAGGGACCAGGATGCCCTGAAGCTTCGGCTTAAGGTGGAAGTGGTCAATCTTCTGGATGGATTGGAACGTGGCAATGAAGTTGCCACCCGAGGCGACCCGCAAGCACAGGAAGCCGCAGGGCTGTTTCCACGCGTGGGCGAAATTCTTAAGAAGCATTAGCCGGGGCAAAGGCATTAAAATCCGAACCTTACGGTTGCCGATTGGGACGAACCATGAGCGCCTTTTAGGCACGCGGCAATACCACGATCGGGCATTTTCGCGATTGCCAGGAAGCTGTCATCAAGGTATAATAGATTTGCTTGATCAGTTTTTGTGACCGAACACCAGTTCACAGGAGGCCGCAAAATCAAGTGATTTTGCGGCTTTTGTCGTCTTTGGGGAGCGGTTGCGAGACCGAAACAAGTCAATCTTCAACTGCAAAGGAACACAGAAACAATATGGAAAGAGAACAAGGCGTCGTAAAGTGGTTTAACAACTCGAAGGGGTATGGGTTCATCCAGCGCGCTTCGGGAGATGACGTTTTCGTCCATCACTCCGCCATCCAGATGGAAGGCTATCGATCACTCGCCGAAGGCGAGGCTGTCGAGTTCGCCGTCACCAAGGGCCCCAAAGGTCTGCAGGCTGAGAGCGTCAAAAAGCTCTAAGCATCCCTCACATTTTGCTGACTGCCCGCGTTTGGTTCGGTCGCAAAGGCACGGGCAGTCACCCCCAAATCCCCTGGAGGAAGCTGCAATGCAGATTCAATACGTTGGATTTCAACTCAAGGCGCATGGCCGGGACTACACTTACCGTGTCATCGATAAGCAGGCCGAGGACCGCGAATTTGTTTTTAGCATCTCCAATCGCGCCTTCGCCGACAATCAATTGCCCTTTCAAGAGGCGGCAGGCCTTTGCTACCAAAAATTGCAAAAGGCGCTGGAAACCGAGGAAAAACCTCTGCCGCGCCGCACCACTGTGTCCGATCAGGATCTGGAAGCCTATCGCGAGTCCCGCCGCTCCGGACGCAAGCGGTCCTGGTAGGTTCACTCTTTCCACGCCGCGACCTGCAACCTAAACATCGTGCAGATGTTCATCGCGTTTCGCCCTATTGCACCAGATAAAACGGATTGGGCAACTTGAAAGTCCGTTCTGCGCAGCAACCTGACAGGTCACTGGCCTGGTCGCCAATACTCAGGATAATTCTGAAGCCCTTGTCCTCGATTTTTTGCCTCTCCTGAGGCTTGAAAACGCGCGCCGGCGATTTGTCACCGTCAGGCCGCATGATCAACTCGGCCCAGTCCTTATACCCCGCTTCTTTCAGGTTCTCGACCGTCAAATCACGTTGCGAATTTGGGCGCCCGGTTAGAAAGAAAACTGTGACACCCTTTGACTTGGCGTCGTTATAGAGTTCCAGCACCGGTGTAATCGCCGGATCGTGGGCAAGGGAGTACAACTTCGATTCAACCGAGTACGCACAGAATCCGCAATCGGCCATGGCCTGCCAATTCGACAGCGCCGTCTCGTCAATGTCGAAAACCGCTGCCATTTTTCCCTCAGGGGGTTGCATCCTCAAGCGGGCATTCAGATAATCGCGCGCCGCGTTGGCGACCTGGCGAATTCCCCATTCGTATTCGCCGGAATCGTGGTAGCGCATCAGGCCCGCGACCACTATGGCGTGATTCTCCGGCTCCTGAACACTGGCGGGAGAACCGGCCGGCCCTGATTGAGCTCCCAAAGCTCCGGCAAGTGCGCCAGCAAGAACCATCCAGCCCAGAACTTTTTTCATGTTTCACCTCGAATGGAACCATCTCGCGCCGGTTGAAATCCTGACCACAAGTCAACCTCTCTGGGAGGTCGTCACGATGCCGTCCCTTTGGGGCCTAACTTTCGCGTGGGATTATAGGACAAGTTGCCACAGGCCGCCATCGGCCGCTTCGGGGCGCGGCGATTGCCATGCGCGTGCTGTGGCTCGCCAACTCCATCAACCTGCTTCTCGGTCCATGCCTGAGCTTCGGCCTCGGACCGTTTCCCCGCCTGGGCGTGACGGGGGCGGCCGCCTCCATGTTTCTGCTTTTCCGGCGCGGGCGTTGGAAGGAGAGAAGAATTTAGATGGCTCAGGTTTTGCGCCCTCACGCTTCCCCTTTCCCTTAGGCGCTGAAATGTGGATAGTGTCGCTGTTCGAGGGAACGAGGCCCGGAATGGCAACTCCAACCAAGGCGGAGGCAATACCTGAAAGCGTGACTCCACCCCCGGCGTTCGTTCAGAAGCGCATCGCTTCCATCGACGCCCTGCGCGGGTTCGACATGTTCTGGATCGCGGGGGGCGAAGGCATCATTCACGCGTTTTACAAAATCTGGCCCAACGGCTTTACGCACGAGCTGCACGACCAGTTTGAACATATGCCCTGGGCGGGATTCCATTTCTACGACCTGATTTTTCCTCTGTTCGTTTTCGTTGTCGGCGCCGTGCTGCCATTTTCGCTCACGCGCCGCAAAGAAGAAGGCGCAGACCGCAAGCATCTTTACAGGCACATCATTCAGCGATTCCTGATCCTCTTTCTCTTCGGCCTGGTCTACAACCGCCTGCTCGATTTCAACATTCACAACCTGCGCATTCCCGGCGTTCTACAGAGAATCGCCATCGCCTACCTGTTTGCGGGCCTGGTGGTGATGTGGTTCGGCGTTCGCGGCCAGGCCATTGTGGCGGGAGGCATTCTGATCGCCTATTGGCTGGTCATCAAGCTGGTTCCCTTCCCGGGATTTCCCGCGGGCACACTCACCGCGCAGCATAACCTGGCGGGTTACCTCGACAACCTCATCATCCCCTTTAAATTTTGCTGTTACCCGGGCGGGGACAATGAAGGTCTGCTCTCATCCTTCACGCCGATCTCCACGTGTCTGATGGGCGTGATGGCCGGCCACTGGCTGCGCTCCGCGAAATTCAGCCCCACGCAGAAAGCGCAGGGCCTGGCAGCGGCAGGATTGGTGAGCCTGTTCGTCGCCTGGCTATGGAGCTTCAACTTTCCCATCATCAA
>JASIKV010000437.1 GCA_030049455.1 Terriglobia bacterium | reverse complement strand
GAGGAACGAAGGACAAGATGGCTGCTCCGAGACTTAAAGAGCGATATCAAAAGGATGTAGTGCCGGCCCTGGTAAAGGAATTCAGTTACGGCAACATCAACGCGGTTCCGCGCCTGCGCAAGATTGTGGTGAACATGGGCCTGGGGGAAGCGATTCAAAACGCCAAGCTGCTGGATTCGGCGGCGGCGGAGCTGGGGCAGATTACCGGGCAAAAGCCGGTCATCACCCGCGCGCGGAAGTCGATTGCGAATTTCAAGCTGCGCAAGAACATGCCCATCGGCGCCATGGTGACGCTGCGCGGCGACCGCATGTACGAGTTTTTCGACCGCCTGACGAATGTGGCCATGCCGCGCGTTCGCGACTTTCGCGGCGTTTCCACCCGCGCTTTCGATGGCCGCGGGAATTACACGCTGGGGCTTCGCGACCAGTTGGTGTTCCCGGAAATCGATTACGCCAAAGTGGACAAGACCAAGGGCATGAACATCACGATCGTTACCGACGCCCGGACGGACGCTGAGGCGATGGCGCTGCTGCGGCACATGGGTATGCCGTTCCGCGCCGAAGCGCAGCGCCGCCAGGCCGCCGCACCCGCGGGAGAAAAGACCGGGGAAAAGGCCGCCGAAAAGGCCGGAGGGTAAACCGTGGCACGCACTTCCATGATCGCCAAGGAACGCAAGAAGCCGAAGTTCAAGATCCGGCACCGCAACCGCTGCCAGATTTGCGGCCGCCCGCGCGGCTACATCGGCAAGTTCAAGATGTGCCGGCTGCATTTCCGCGAGTTGGCGTTGCGCGGAGATATTCCGGGCGTGATTAAATCAAGCTGGTAATCCGTAGGGACGGCCCTCGCGGCCGCCCTCGGGCAATCCGTCAGCTGACGAATTGCCCCTACGAGCGAATAACAAACTTGGAGTTCTATGTCAGCCGTTACTGATCCAATCGCCGATATGCTTACCCGAATCCGCAACGGGATTCAGGCGCGCCACCCGCGCGTCGATATGCCGTCTTCAAAGGTCAAGGCGGAGATTGCGCGCATTCTGAAGGAAGAAGGCTATATCAGCAACTTCAAGGTGGGTGAGGAAGGGAAGAAGAGAGTCCTGAAAGTGTTCCTGAAGTACGGCACCGACGGGGCCAGCGCCATCGCGCACATCGACCGCGTGTCCAAGCCGGGCCGGCGGGTCTACGTGGGCACCACGGCCGTGCCGCGCATTCTCGGCGGGCTGGGAATCAGCATTCTGACCACGCCGCGGGGCGTTCTGACCGGCAAGGCCGCGCGCAAGGCAGGCGTAGGCGGCGAGGTTTTGTGCAACGTATCGTAAAAGTAGTCCTCAGTCGCCAGTCCTCAGAGATCAGGAACTGATAACTGAAAACTGATGACTGACAACTGATAACTTTTTTTGGATTTCTCATGTCACGAATTGGAAAAAAGATAATCGCTTTGCCCCAGGGAGTTACCGTGCAGCCAGAGGGAGCCACGCTGGCGGTGAAGGGTCCCAAGGGCTCGCTGCACGTTCCTCTTCCCGAGGGAATCCACTTTGAGAAGCAGGACGGGCACCTTCAGCTCAAGCGCGACTCGGACGAAGACTCCGCCTTGCATGGCCTGGCGCGCAGCCTGCTGGCCAACGCAGTTCGCGGCGTTACGGCAGGCTTCGAAAAACACCTGGACATCGTGGGCATCGGGTACCGCGCCGAGTCGAAGGGGAAGTCGGTGACCTTTGTGCTGGGTTATTCCCACCCCATCGAATTCCCTGTGCCGGATGGAATTGCCATTACGGTGGAAAAGCAGACACACCTGATCGTGAGCGGAGCGGACCGTCAACTGGTGGGCCACATTGCGGCCAAGATTCGCGGACTGCGCCCGCCCGACCCTTACAAGAACAAGGGAATTCGCTACACCGGCGAGCGGCTGAAGAAGAAGGTCGGCAAGGCCGCAGCGGCAGCGGGCGGCGGCGCGGGCGGTGGTGGTGGCGCGGCCAAGGGTTAATCGCTCGAGGAATCGGCTTCGAAGGGCGGCATCAACGCTACACTGAGCGGAGAACTGGTCATGTTGCAAATGGTTTCAAAGGATGAAGCGCGGCGGCGGGTGCACGAACGCATCCGCACTCGTGCCAGCGGTCATGCCAAGACGCCGCGCCTGAATGTTTTTCGCTCGCTGAATCACATTTACGCGCAGGTGGTCGACGACTCGACGGGCCATACGCTGGTGGCGGCGTCCACGCGGGATGCGGAAGTTCGCAAGACGCTGAAAAGCGGCGGCAATGTTTCCGCCGCTAAAATTGTCGGGCAGGTGGTTGCCAAGCGCGCCATCACCGCGGGGATTCCCGGCGTGGTCTTCGATCGCGGCGGATATGCCTACCACGGGCGCATTAAGGCGCTGGCGGACGCGGCCCGCGAGGCCGGGCTGAAATTCTAGGGCCGGACTGAAACTCCAGGTGAAAGTGCAGGAGGAAGATTTGAGCACTCGGATTGATCCGAACGCGTTGCAGCTTAAAGACCAGGTCATCGCCATCAACCGCGTCACCAAAGTGGTGAAGGGCGGCAAGAACCTGAGTTTCTCCGCGCTGGTGGTGGTGGGTGACGGCGCCGGCATCGTCGGTTATGGCTCCGGCAAGGCGCGCGAAGTGCCCATGGCGATTCGTAAAGGGATTGAGTCGGCGAAAAAGCGGCTGACCAAGGTGAATGTCACGCAGGGATCGATTCCCCATGCCGTGCTGGGACACTACGGAGCGGGGAGGGTCCTGCTGAAGCCCGCGCCGCCCGGAACCGGAGTGATCGCCGGCGGCGCCGTGCGCGCGGTCGTGGAGGCGGCGGGAATTCAAAACGTGCTGACCAAGTCGCTGGGCACCACCAACCCGCACAACGTCGTCAAGGCCACCATGGACGCGCTGCTCCGCCTCCGTGATGCGCAGGAAGTGGCCATTACGCGCGGCAAGGCCGCGGAAGAAATCTAGAGGTCATTGAACCGTGCCGGAAAAGACGCATAAAACAATTCGAATTAAGTGGGTGAGAAGCGGAATCGGCTTCACCCGCCATCAGAAGACCATCGTGCGCAGCCTGGGTTTGAACAAGCTGAACCATACGGTGGTGCGGCCCGACACTCCGCAGATACGCGGAATCGTGGCGGCTGTACCCCATCTGCTCGAAATCGTTCCCCAGCCGGTTGCTCCCGCCTGGGCTTCGATTCCCGAATACACGATTCATCCTCCTGCTCCCCAGCCGGTTGAAGAGGCGCCGGAACCGGCAGCGGCGCCCCCTGAAGCGCCGAGTGCGGCGGGCGAAGAATCGCACGAAGAAGAGGAAGCACCGGCAAAGGCCAAAGCTCCGAAGGCGAAGGCGGCGAAGGCCAAGGCCGCCAAAAAGGGTGAGGAAAAAGAAAAACCTGCGGCAAAGAAATCCAAGCCGACGAAGGGAAGCAAGAAATAGGCCTTATGTCAACTCATATTGGAACATTGCGGGCGCCGGCAGGGGCGAATAAGCGGAGCAAGCGGATTGGCCAGGGAATGGGTTCCGGGCACGGGAAGACCGCCACGCGCGGCTCAAAGGGGCAGCGATCGCGGGCGGGCATGCGCATTCGGCCGGGGTTCGAGGGCGGGCAGATGCCGCTCCACCGGCGCCTTCCCAAGCGAGGCTTTACCAACATTTTTCGCAAGCACTTTGCCATCGTGAATTTGAAGGACCTTGAGGATTTCAAGCCGGAAGAGAAAATCACTCCGGAACTGCTCATCGCCCGCGGCCTGGTGAAGAAATTGGGCGATGGGCTGAAGATTCTGGGTGACGGTGAATTGAAAGTGGCACTTCAAATTTCCGCGCACGGGTTTTCCAAGTCTGCGCTGGAGAAGATCCAGAAGGCGGGTGGCAAGGCTGAGGTTATTGCTTAATGTTCGATTCTCTCAAGAGCATCACTGAGATTCCGGACCTGCGAAAGCGCATCCTCTTCACCATGGGGATGCTCGCGGTGTATCGCCTCGGTGCGTTCATCCCCACGCCGGGGATCAACGCCGATGTTTTTGAGCAGATGTTTAATCAGATGGGCGGCTCGCTGTTTGGCTTGTTGGCCATGTTTTCCGGCGGCAGCCTGCGGCGCCTGACGGTGTTTGCTCTCGGAATCATGCCGTACATCACGGCATCCATTATTTTGCAATTATTGACGGTCGTTTCCCCGCACCTCGAAAAACTTCAGAAAGAGGGTGAGCTGGGGCGCAAAAAAATTACCGATTATACCCGCTGGATGACCGTGGGCCTGAGCGCGTTTCAGGCGTTCGGCATCGCCGTGGCGCTGGAAAAGCAGACGACGATGGGAGCGGCGATTGTCATTCATCCCGGCGTTCCCTTTGTTCTGAAGACCGTGCTGACGCTCACCACCGGTTCAATCTTCATTATGTGGCTGGGCGAACAGATTACGGCAAGGGGCATTGGCAACGGAATGTCGTTGCTGATCTTTGCCGGAATCGTGGTCGGACTGCCGCGGGCCGTGGGCGACCTCTACGAAAAGGTCTTCGTCAATCACACCTGGAACCTGCTCGTTCTGTTGCTGTTGCTTGTCTTCATGACGGTCATCGTGGGCGGCATCGTTTTCGTGGAGCGCGGCGAGCGGCGCATCCCCATTCAATACGCCAAGCGCGTGGTGGGGCGCAGAATTATGGGCGGGGTCTCCACGCATCTGCCGCTCAAAGTGAACAGCGGCGGCGTGATGCCCATCATTTTTGCGGTGTCGATTTTGACCTTTCCGCAGACCTTGAGCTTGTTCCACATGGACCAAAGCGCGAACGCGCTGGTCCGCTATGTGGGATTGGGTTTTGGATGGTTTACCAAGGAGTTCGCGTGGGGTGAGCCGCTTTATACGATCACCTATGTGATCATGATCATCTTTTTCGCGCACTTTTACCTTTCGATCGTTTATAACCCCGACGATGTTGCGGACAACGTTCGAAAACAGGGCGGATTCATGCCGGGAATCCGGCCGGGCAAGCGCACGGCGGATTACCTGGATGATGTGCTGACCAAGATCACCTGGGTGGGCGGCTTCTATCTGGCTGCCGTGGCGCTGATTCCGGAGATTATGCTCGCCGGCCTTCGCCTGAATCACTTGCCGGGCGCTCTGGGGGTGTTTTTCGACTCGCACCTCCCGACCTGGGTTTTGCACGGACTGAATGTGAATTTCTATTTTGGCGGTACGTCCCTGTTGATTGTGGTGGGAGTGGCGATGGACACGGTGCAGCAGGTGGAAGCCCAGCTCATTATGCGGCATTACGAAGGTTTTCTGAAGAAGGGAAGAGTCAGAGGCCGGCGCAGCACGTAAGAAGGCAAGGGGAGAAATCATGCGAGCGCACGCTTTGATTTTCCTGGGGGCCCCCGGTGCCGGAAAGGGAACACAGGCGCGCGAGGTGGCGACGCACTTCGGGATTCCGCAGATTTCCACGGGCGACATCCTGCGCGATGCGGTGAAGCGGGAAACCAAGCTGGGGCTTGCCGCGAAGGCCAAGATGGAGTCGGGCGAGCTGGTGCCCGATGAAGTGGTTTGCGGCATCGTGGAAGAGCGGGTGAGCGAGCCGGATTGCCGGAACGGATTCATCCTGGACGGGTTTCCGCGCACCATCTCCCAGGCGCAGTTCGTGGAGAAGATGCTGGCGGCGAAGGGGCACGGCAAGCCTCTGGTGCTGGATATCGAAGTTGGTGAAGACCTGCTGCTGAAGCGCCTGACCGGCCGGCAGACTTGTTCAGTGTGCGGGGAGATTTACAATATCTACTTCAGCCCGCCAAAGGTTGAAGGGATATGCGATAAGGATGGCGGCAAACTGTCGCATCGCGCCGACGATAATGAGACCACCATCCGGCAACGGCTGGAGGCGTACCACAAGCAGACCGAGCCGCTGATTCAGTATTATCGCGGCCAGGGTACGCTGGTATCGGTGGATGGAAACAAGGACCCCCATGAGGTTGCCAGGGGGTTGCTGGTATATCTGTCAAAGGCATGATTGTTTGCAAGTCACAGGCCGAAATTGAGAAGCTGCGGCGCAGCGGCAGGATGGTGCGCGAGCTTTTGGAAGAAATCAAAGGTATAGTGCGGCCGGGGGTTACAACCCAGGACCTTGAGAATTTTGTGGCCAGGCGGGTGAAGGAGTTGGGCGCCAAGCCCGCTTTCAAGGGTTATCGCGGGTACCCCTGCTGCCTGTGCGCGTCCGTAAACAGTGAAGTGATTCACGCCATCCCGTCGCCGCGCCGGGCGCTTCGGGAAGGGGACATCGTCAGCCTGGATACGGGCGTAATTCTGGACGGCTACTATGGTGATTCCGCCCTGACGCTTCCTGTGGGCGAGATCAGTGATTCTGCCAGGCGCCTGCTGAAGGTGACGGAAGAGGCGCTGGAGCTGGCGATTCAGAAAGTGCGTTTGGGCAATCGGCTGGGCGATGTATCCTTCACCGTTCAGCAACACGCGGAAAGAAACGGGTATTCCGTGGTAAGGGAGTTTGTGGGGCACGGAATCGGCAAGGCCATGCATGAGGAGCCGCAGGTGCCCAATTACGGCACGGCGGGACGTGGACCGGTGCTGAAGCCTGGAATGGTTTTTGCCATTGAGCCCATGGTCAACACCGGCGGGGCGGATGTTCGCGTGCTGAACGATAATTGGACGGCGGTAACGGTTGACGGCGGATTGTCCGCGCATTTCGAGCACATGGTCGCGGTCACGACCAACGGACCGGACGTCTTGACACGAATTTAGCGGTGCTTGTGGCGTTCCCAATGGGGGCGCGACGGCGGGGGTGAGGCCCCCCAGAGGTATGGCGAAGGAAGACGCAATCGAGGTTACAGCCACTGTGCTGGAAGCATTACCCAATGCGATGTTTCGAGTTGAATTGGACAACAAACATCAGGTCCTTGCCCATATTTCCGGAAAGATGCGCAAGAATTTCATTCGCATTCTCCCCGGTGACAAGGTGGCCGTGGAGCTTTCGCCCTACGACTTGACGCGTGGCCGGATTGTGTTTCGATATAAGTAAACTGTGGCATGGGCTGCGAGCCCGTAAAACCTCACGGCCAGGATGGCCGTGCCAGGTAGAAGGACATACCATGAAGGTTCGATCGTCAGTGAAAAGGATTTGTTCCAAGTGCAAGATTGTCCGGCGGCGCGGTGTGGTGCGGGTAATTTGCGAAAACCCCAAGCACAAGCAGCGGCAAGGATGAGGTGAGCTATGGCCAGAATTGCGGGCGTGGATTTGCCGCCCAAGAAGCGAGCGGAAATCGGGTTGACGTACATCTACGGAATCGGCCGCGCAAGGTCGCTATCCATCCTGATGCGCTCGCACATCGACCCCGATAAGAAGGTCAAAGATCTGACCGAAGATGAGGTCACCAAGATTCGCCAGATTCTGGAAGAAGAAGGCGCCGTGGAAGGCGATCTGCGCAAAGAGACGGCGATGAACGTCCGCCGGCTGATTGAAATCGGTTCGTACCGCGGAATGCGGCACCGGCGCAGCCTGCCCGTCCGCGGTCAGCGCACGCACACCAACGCTCGAACGCGCAAGGGACCGCGCAAGGGCACCGTCGCCAACAAGAAGCGGGCGACGGCGAAGACATAACGAAAAGTTCTCAGTCATCAGTTTTCAGTCATCAGTAAAAAGCCTACGGCCTTGCTGATAAATGGAAACTGGGATGGGAACTGATGACTGACAACTGAGGACTGAAAACTAACTATGGCCAAAGCGGCAGCGGCAAAAACCGGAAAGAAGAAAGTCTTCAAGAAAAAGGAAAAGCGCATCGTCCCCGTCGGGGTCGTGCACGTTGAGGCCACGTTCAACAACACGCACGTGGCGATTACGGACACGGATGGGCGCGTCATCTGCTGGTCCAGCGCCGGATCGCTGGGCTTCAAGGGTTCGCGCAAGGGCACGCCCTTCGCCGCCCAGCAGGCGGCCATGCGGGTGGCCAACGCCGCCCGCGACCACGGCATGCGGACCGTGGAAGTGCGCGTCAAGGGGCCGGGAGCGGGCCGGGAATCGGCCATTCGCGCGCTCGCCACCGCGGGCCTGGAGGTGCGGAACATCAAGGACGTGACGCCCATTCCGCACAACGGCTGCCGCCCGCCCAAGCGCCGGCGGGTTTGACCTGCAATCGGAATTGCGGGTTCGGGCATCTTATACAGTAGGGGCAAGGGAAGGCTCTGCAAACCAGTGGTTGGAGCCGGAAAAGACGGACCCAATTGCGAACAGATATGCTGAAGGTGGAATGGCGAGTTTCCGGTTTCGGTCTCGCCGAGGGAGGTTGTTTTGGCAAGGTATCGTGAGGCAGTATGTCGGCTGTGCCGGCGCGAAGGTGTCAAGCTGTTCCTGAAGGGGCAGCGCTGCTTGACCGATAAATGCGAGATCGAGAAACGCAACTTCGCTCCCGGACAACACGGGAAATCCCGCCGGCCCAAGATCGTGGGATACGGCTTGCAGCTCCGTGAAAAGCAGAAGCTGCGCCGCCTTTACGGGATTCTGGAAGACCAGTTCCGCAGCTACTTCGAAAAGGCCGCGCGGATGAAGGGCATTACCGGCGAAAATCTGCTGCTGATGCTCGAGCGGCGGCTTGACAATGCGGTCTACCGGCTGGGCCTGGCGTCCTCGCGTGCTGCCGCGCGGCAACTGGTTCGCCACGGCCACATCCAGGTTTCCGGGCGCAAAGTGAATATTCCCTCATTCGCCGTCGTTCCCGGCCAGGAGATCGTTCTGCGCGAATCGAGCCGCACGAATGCCGCGGTGCTGCGCTCGCTCGACCTATCGGGCGGCCGCAACATTCCACCCTGGCTGCAATTTGACCGCGAAGGCTTCAAGGCCAAGGTGATCTCGCTGCCCAAGCGCGAAGATGTGAATTTCCCGATCCAGGAGCAGATGGTCGTCGAACTCTACTCCAAGTAATAGCGATCGGAGTGTACGAGAAGCGGTCCGCCAAGGCGGATTGCAATGGAGGTTTGAAGAAATGCTTTGGAAAGGATTCCAGAAACCGAAGCGCCTGGTGGCCAACACCGATACGCTGACCGATAAGTACGGACAGTTTTCCGCACAGCCCTTTGAGCGTGGTTTCGGAACGACGATTGGCAACGCCCTGCGCCGCGTGCTGCTCTCCTCAATCGAGGGAGCGGCCATCACCGCGGTGCGCATCGAGGGCGTGATGCATGAGTTTTCCTCGATTCCCGGCGTCGTGGAGGACGCCACGGATATCATTTTGAACCTGAAACAGATTCCCCTGAAGATGAGCGCGGAAGGCCCGAAAACCCTCGTGCTGAACGTCGATAAGCCCGGCGAGGTGACTTCGCGGATGATTCAGGAAGATGCGGACGTGGAAGTTCTCGATAAGGACGTCTACATCGCCAACGTCAGCGAGGGCGGCGGGCTGCACATTGAAATGCGCGTCAAAATCGGCCGCGGCTACGTTTCGGCGGAGAAGAACTTCGATGAGGACCTCTCGATTGGCTATATCCCCGTCGATTCCGTGCATTCACCTCTCCGCAAGGTGAACTACACCGTGGAAGCGGCGCGCCTCGGGCAGATGACCGATTACGACAAGCTGACGCTGGACGTCTGGACCAACGGCGCCATCACCCCCCAGGACGCGGTCGGGTTGGGCGCGAAGCTCCTTAAAGATCACATGAACATCTTCATCAACTTTGAGGAAGAGACGGAAGTGCAGGAAACCCCTGCCATCGGCCCAAGTCCGATTCACAACGAGAACCTGGACCGGTCGGTGGAGGAGCTGGAGCTTTCCGTGCGCTCCTACAACTGCCTGAAGAACGCCAACATCACCACCATTCGGGAACTCGTTCAGAAGAGCGAACAGGAAATGCTGAAGACCAAGAATTTTGGGCGCAAATCCCTGAACGAGATTAAGGAAATTCTGGCGGCCATGGGGCTGAGCCTGGGGCTGAAGTTTGACGAAAAGGGCAATCCCATTATGCCTCCTCCGGAGCCGCCGCAACCGCAGGTATAAGGGCGAGTGCTCAGTCGCCAGTCATCAGTAATCAGTCAGTAGTAACTTTCTTGACTGCAACTGAGAACTGAAAACTGAGGACTGAAAACTGAAGACAAGGTTTTTCTCGATATGCGACATCGGAATTACGGAAGGAAACTCAGCCGCAACACGGAGCATCGCCGGGCGCTGCTTCGGAATCTGGTGACCTCGCTGATTCAGCGCGAGCGGATTCAGACGACGGTGGCCAAGGCCAAGGCCGCCCGCCCTCTGGCCGAGTGGATGATCACGCTCGCCAAGCGCGGCGACCTTGCCTCGCGGCGGCAGGCCGCCAGTTACCTGCTCGACCCCACCGCCGTCAAGTTCCTCTTTGAGGAGCTCTCGAAGCGCTACGCGTCGCGCACGGGTGGATACACTCGCCTGGTGCACGCCGGCTGGCGCCGGGGCGATGGCGCCGACCTTGCAGTTCTCGAGCTCGTGGGCACGGAAGCCCTGCAACGCCTTGCCGCCAAGCGCGCCAAAAAGGCGGAATCGCAGCGCAAGGCAGCGGAAGAAGCCAAGGCCAAGGAAGCCGCCGAAGCTCCTACCGAGCCTGAAGAGGGGCCTGACGAGGGAAAAGACAAGAAGTAGGCGCGGCACGGCATGAGCCACGTCTGCATGGATTCTTTCCATCCCGGTCCGGAGGGATTTCCCTTCCGGCCGGGATTTTGCTTTTGAAGGGACTGTTTGAGCGCGACATTCGTCCGCTGAACACCCGCTAACCCGCACGCCGAGGTTGAAAGCCTGTCCCCCGCACAGTTGTCAAAGCCATTTGGGTGCTGGCGGCACAGCGCCGGTCGTGATATGGTCACGACAAAATGCCTATGGAAACCATGGCAAGCCAGAGGACCCGGGCCAACAGCGAATATGCCCAAAGAATTAATCGCGTTATCGACTATCTTCGCGGGAATCTGGATCGCCAAGTGAAATTGGAGGAGTTGGCGAAAGTGGCCTGCTTCTCGGAATTTCACTTCCATCGCATCTTTAGCGCGGTTTCAGGTGAGACCCTGAACAATTTTACGAACCGGCTTCGCCTTGAAAGGGCGGCCCGTTTTCTTCGCTATACTAACCGGAGTTTGACCGACATCGCCTTCGATTGCGGTTTTTCATCATCGGCTACCTTTTCGCGCGCCTTCCGGTCCGGCTACGACACTTCACCAAGCCAGTTTCGAAAGAACGGCGAGATCAAGAAAAGCAAGATTTGCAAAGAACTCTACTCGGGACAGGAATATCTTCTCCCCATGAGTGCGGAAGAAAAGAGAGCTGCCTTTCCAGTCAGATTGATCGACGTTCCCGAAAGGCAAGTGGCGTATATCCGGGTTACGAATGCCTTCGAAATGGACAGGGTGATTGCCGCCCTCAACACGCTGGTCGAATGGGCCAAGTCACAGGGCATTTTTTCGCAAGGAACGCTGTTCGGAATGTCGGTGGACGATCCGCACGTGACCCCCAAGCGTCTTTATCGCTATGAGGTGTGTCTCGCGACGTCGTCTCCCTTTGAGTGCACGGAGGGAATATCGAAATTGAGAATGCCCGCCATGCGGTACGCTGCGACCCGAGTCTCCGGAGATATTCGCAAGGTTGCAACGGCGACGGACTATCTGTTCCGAGGTTGGCTGATCCACAGTGACTACGAGCCCGAGCATGCGCCCGGTCTTGAGGTCTTCCTGGACAAAGAAAAGGCGATGGATTGGTCGCACTTTGAACTGGAACTCTGCATACCGGTTCGGAACATGACGGGACTGAGAGGCTAAAAGGAATTAGCGAAATTACTCTCTGAGGAGGAAGTGAACCATGAGCCTGATTAATGGCATCGGCGGAGTGTTTTTGTTTACCAACAATCCCAAGCGGCTGGTTGCGTGGTATCGCGATTGCTTCGGCATAGTTCCTGCGGGCGAAGATACTGAGTGCAATTCAGTCTACACGACCTTCGAATACAGGGATGTTGAGAACCCCGAGATCAAGAG
>JASIKV010000436.1 GCA_030049455.1 Terriglobia bacterium | reverse complement strand
AATGCCGTGGCCCCGGCCAGGGCGTAGCGAATCTCGATAGCCAAGGCAGCAGGCACAAGCGATTCCGCGATGATTAACAGCGCCACCAGAACGTATCCCGCTACACCCAGCGCGGGCATGGGCAGGCCGCCCATGTGCGCATAGGGGCTGTTGCGCACGGCGTCGCAGCCCGATCCAAGACCGAAGCACATGATGGGCTTGGTGAGGGTGTAGGTCCAAAACAGGTAGAGGGAATCGAACAGTCCCAGCAGCGCGAGCGCCAGCGAAAAAGATTTCCGCATAGATTTCTATTCTACAACTTTATCAGAAGTGCGCGGGCATTCAGGGGTTGCATCATCGCACGCTGATATTTGCAGGGAAGGTTGCGCAATCCATCTCAGTCAACCAACGGAGTTTCCTAAGTCTGTGTTTGTAGCTCTTGGCGGATAGTCCAGCTATTCAATTTGCATCCGGGCGAGCGGGCTTCGGACTTTCAGACTGCACGACTCCGGTAAGGTCAATACTTAATTTCTTGCCAAAAGAGTCGAGGATTAAGGCGACCGCGGTCGTGCCGTTTCGTACCTCAAAAACATATCCGCCTGTGCTCTCTTCGCCAGGAAGCAATTGGTAGAGGTTGGGTGCCAGCACACCGATGTGATGGCCCAGCGCGGGGTTGCCGTAATATACCTCCTCTGGCTTGACCTTCAGAGTCGGCGCGAACTTGGTATGGGAAATCCGCTCCGAAGTGTTTTTGACCGTTGCTTCCACAACGACCAAGTGAAACCGGTCCGATGTGTAATCCACCCATTTGTTAGGTGGAAGCCAAACGCGGGTCGCGGTGACCAGGAGGTCTCCAACAGTAACCGATTTTGGTGCTTTAAGAGCAGGTGGGTTTTGGCCGCTAAATACCAACGCAAAGGCAATCGTAATGTTCGCCAGAGCCGTCATGGATCCTCCGTAGATTCAAGAAGGGGATACCATTATAAGCCGACATCGATTTAGGACACCATTCCAACGTTCCTCATTGCTTCCGCCAGCGAATCGGCAAGGCCGTATTTCGCGAGCTCCGGCAGAAGCTGGACGGCCGTGCGGAACACGATCCCGTGGATTCCGACTCCCCGGCCGGCGGTGATGTTCACTTCGCGATCGTCAATGAACAGCGCCTGGTCAGCGGGTGCGCGCAACCCATTCAGGCAAGCGTGGTAAATTGCGGGGTCGGGCTTGCCGATTCTGAGGTTGCCCGAGAAGCAGAGGTGGTCAAACATTTCCAGCCATCTTTGGGTTCGCATCAGGTGGCTGCCCACACTCCGCGACATGTTGGAGAGAATGCCCAGTTTGTATTTCTGCTCGTGCAGCACCTTCACCCATTCGAGCAAAGCCGCGTCAAGCCTGGACCACATCGTTCCATCCAGCTCTTCGAGTTTTTGGACCTCATCGGTTGAGCCGGCTTTGCCTGCCGCCCGAGCGATCTCACCCCAATAGCCGGCGGCACTCAGATCATCAAGATCGAAGGCGTCACGCTTTTGCCAGTAGAGTATCTGGAAGGCGGAAAACTCAAGCCCCAGAGCCTGCCGGAGCGGCTCAAAGTCCGCCGCCGTCGGTGGAGGGCTTAGGACGCCCCCCCAATCAAAGATGACTGTGGTTATGGGCATGAATGCGGCCGGGTGAGGATCAGGCTTCGAATAGCGACTCCACGTACTCGTGGGGATTAAAGGGCAGCAGGTCGTCGATCTTTTCGCCGACGCCCACAAACTGAATGGGCAGGCCGAGCTCACGCGCGATGGCAATCACCACGCCGCCTTTGGCCGTGCCATCGAGTTTGGTGAGAATGATTCCCGTCGCGCCTCCGTGGTCAACGAACTGACGAGCCTGCTGAAGACCATTCTGTCCGGTGGTGGCGTCAATCACCAGCAGGACTTCGTGCGGCGCATTGGGAATTTCGCGCGAGGCGATGCGGCACATCTTTGCCAGCTCCGCCATCAGGTTGGTCTTGGTGTGAAGGCGGCCCGCGGTATCGACGATCACCATGTCGGATTTGCGGGTTTTGGCGGCGGCGAGCGCGTCAAACAGCACTGCCGCCGGATCGGCGCCGGGTTTCTGCTTGATCATTTCGATGCCCAGCCGCCCGGCCCAGATTTCCAATTGCTCGTTGGCGGCGGCTCGAAACGTGTCGGCGGCGCAGAGCAGGGGACGGTGGTTCTGCTCGAGGAAGTAACGGGCCAGCTTGGCGATGCTGGTGGTTTTGCCCACGCCGTTTACCCCCACGACGAAGATAACGTAGGGCATGCCGGAAGGCGGCTGCTGGGGCTTGGGCGCGGCTGTTCCAGTCCCGGGGTTTTCCAGAATCGCCTGGATGGCTTGTTCCACCGCCGGGCGCAATTGCGAGGTCTCGCGCAGCTTCCCCTGCTTGATCTGCAGCTTCAACCCGCCCAGGATTTCCTGCGTCGTGCGAACGCCCAGATCCGCGGTAATCAGCGTGGCCTCCAGATTGTCGAGTACGGATTCATCCAGCGCCGCCTGGCCTTCGACAATTTGCTCGATCTTCTCGACCAGCTGGGCCTTTGTCGATGCCACCGCCTTCTTCAG
>JASIKV010000435.1 GCA_030049455.1 Terriglobia bacterium | reverse complement strand
ATCGCCACGCCTTATCATGAGCGCTACAGCCCGCCGGAATTGATGGCGAAATTCGTGGCCAACATTCCCCTGGGCCGCGCCGGAACGTCCGAAGAAATCGCCGATGTGATTTTGTTCTTAGTTTCCCCCGCTGCGCGCTACATTCTGGGCGAAACCGTCGAGGTGAACGGGGGAATGCTGATGGATTGAGTGATCAGTTCGGGCGGTGCTGTGATGATTGATCGATCGGCCCCGGTTAAGAATCGATTAGCTTCGCGCTTTTTGAGAAAAACGATCCTGTCTGTGGCGACCTTTCCGCTCCTCATTCTGTACGCGGTAATGGCACGCGGGCAGACTCCTTCCGCTCCCGCCGCCCAACCCGCTTCCGACTACTCGAAAGAAGCCTTCGTAGTCGAGAGTCTCATTACCAAGGCCACTTTTGAAAACGATGGCACTTCCAGCCGAACCACCACGAGCAAAGTCCGCGTGCAGTCGGAAGCAGGCGTGCAGCACTGGGGCGTTCTGACCGCCGGGTACAGCACTGCAAACGAGCAGGTGGCGATCGACTACGTACGCGTTCGCAAGGCGGACGGATCCGTGGTGGAGACTCCGCCCGACAGCGCGCAGGACGTGACATCAGAAGTCATGCGGGTTGCGCCCATGTACAGCGACTACCATGAGAAGCACGTGGCGGTGAAGGGATTGGGTGCGGGGGACCAACTCGAATACCAGATTACCATTCACCAGACCAATCCGCTTATTGCAGGGCAATTCTGGTACTCCTACGATTTCGAAAAGTCGGACATCGTCCTGGACGAGGAGTTGGAGGTCAGCATCCCGCACGACCGCGAGGTCAAAGTGAAGAGCCCGGACATAAAGCCGGAAATTGCCGAAATCGGAAACCGGCGGGTTTACACCTGGAAGGCGAAAAATCTGAAGGCGCAGAAAAACGATGAGCCACGGCGCGAATTCCCGGCGCCGTCGATTCTCCTGAGCAGCTTCAAGAGCTGGGAGGAAGTGGGCCGCTGGTGGAACGCGCTGGAACAGGAGCGCGTTGCACCCACGCCGGAAATCCGCGCCAAGGCGGAAGAACTGACGCGCGGGGCGACGACGCAGGAGGCCAAGGTTCGCGCCCTGTACGATTATGTTTCCACGCACTTCCGCTACATCAGCATTTCTTTTGGAATCGGGCGATACCAGCCGCACGCCGCCGGCGAGGTGATGAAAAACGAATACGGCGACTGCAAAGACAAGCACACGCTCCTTGCCTCGTTGCTTGCTGCCGTGGGAATCGAGGCTGATCCGGCGCTGATCAGCTCGTCTCACCACATCGATCCGGATGTTCCCTCGCCCGGCCAATTCGACCACGTCATTACAGCCGTGCCCGCCGGTCCGGCGGGCGGCAATCTTCTCTGGATGGACACTACTGCGGAAGTTGCACCCTTCGGTTTGCTTCTGTTCAATCTGCGGGGAAAACAGGCATTGATTATTTCCGCCTCCCAGCCCGCCACGCTGGTTGAGACTCCTGCCGAGCCGCCCTTCAAGTGCTTTCGCCGCTTTGAAATTGACGCCAATCTGAGCAATGACGGAGTGCTGGAGGGAACGATGAAGCGCACCTTGCGCGGCGACTCCGAGGTGATTTTGCGAGCGATCTTCCGCCAGACGCCCCAACCCCAATGGAAAGACCTGGTGCAGGGAATCTCGCGCACCGTGGGATTTGCGGGTGAGGTAAGCGAGGTTGAGGTGAGCTCGCCGGAGGACACCAGCAAGCCATTCGAGATTACCAACAAATATTTGCGTAAGGACTACCCCGACTGGTCCGACCATCGTATTACGCCTCCGCTGGGGATTCTGGGCTTCCCGGAGATCTCGGATGAGCAGGAGCGGACGCAACCGTTGTTGATTGGCGCCACGGAGGAGATTACCTTCGTAGCCCGAGTGAAATTGCCGGAGGGATACACGCCGCGGCTGCTTCCGCCGGTCGATCTGGTCCGCGACTTCGCCGAGTATCATTCCAGCTACGACTTCAAGGACGGCGTTTTCGTGGCGGAAACCCGCATACAAATCAAGCAGAGCGAGGTTTCACTTTCCGAGTTGAAGCAGTATCAGTCCCTGGCGAAGGCAGTTAATGAGGATGTGGGCCGGTGGACCGAGATGAGAAACCCTGCGGGTTCGGCCTCCGCTTCCGCATCCGCAGCGACCGCGAATCCGGAGCTTCGGGAAGAACTTGAAAGAGCCGCCGAGGCGATGCATAGGGGGCAACTGACCGAGGCATTGGAAATCCTCACGAAGGCAACCAAGCAGGATCCTAACTCCCTGGAAGCCTGGGCGATGCTGGGTGCTGTAAGGATGGCTCAGGAGGATTGGGATGGCGGCCTTGTGGCGCTGCGCAAGGCTGCCGACCTTGACTCCGATGATCTTCGCGGGCATAAGGTCCTTGCCGAGGCCTTGACTCGCCTTCACCGCGATCAGGAGGCCGTGACGGTTTTGCAGGAGATGCTCAATCGATCCCCTCACGATGCCGGAGCTCGAATTAGCCTGGCGAACGAACTGATGACCCTGAAGCGCTATGATGACGCAATTCCGGTATTGGAATCCGCGGTGGCGGAGCAAACTTCCTCCAGCCTGCAGACTGAGTTGGGGCAGGCTTACCTTGGCGCGGGAAAGACGGAAAAAGGCGTGGCGGTTCTGAAGGATGCCGCCGATTCCTCCGTGAACTCGACCACTTGGAACGACGTCGCCTATTATCTTGCGGACGCCAATGTGTCGCTTCCCGATGCACAACGCCTTGCTGAACAAGCCGTCAAGTCCGCGGA
>JASIKV010000434.1 GCA_030049455.1 Terriglobia bacterium | reverse complement strand
GCGTCGCCCGACGGGAAAACGATCTACTACGTGGCTTCGGCCACGGTCTGGGCCGTCTCCGCGCAGGGAGGCACGCCCCGACGCATCGCTCCGGGAGACGCCGTCGCCCCCGACCCTAACGGAAACGGCTTGGTGATCGAACTCTATGAGAAGGAAGGCGTGCGCCTGGAGCGAGTGACGGCTTCCGGAAGCACGGAGCAAATTCCCCTGGCGCCCGGCGAACTGCGAATCTCCACGGTCAGCGTGAACCCCAACGCCGTGGGCAAAGACGGGCGCATACTCTTGTCCATCGCTTCGCCGGACTCGTGGTTCTATGGAATCGGAATCCTCGATCCCCGCACCGGCAAGCTGCAAAGAGTCCCCTCGACTTTCGTCGGTGACCACCTGTCACCAGGCTGGCTCCCCGATGGCCGAATCCTGCTGTCCGGCTGGCCCATGCATTCCAGACTCTGGCGGTTTCATCCCGCGACGCCGTAGGACTGAGCAGCACCCGGCGCGGCCGAATGCCAATCGGCCCTGCTATCCGACACACTTCCGGTCTTGAACAAATTCCAAAGATTCCGTATAGTGCATAAAGCCACGGCGGGGTACGATGGCGGGAGCGCTCAGCTTACCGTAGGCCCCGAATGCCGGGGCTCATTTCTACTCAGGCTCCGGACTTCAAACCGAGGAGCTTGCCATGCAAAAGACCGATCTACTCCACACCCTGGTGGAGCACTACGACATCAAGGCCGTCAACGTTGTCCCCATCATCGAGATGATGGAGAAGACCGCATTTCAGGCGCGCAATCTGGCACGCGGCGCGAAGATTGTGGACGAAATGATCAGCGACAAGGAATGCGGAATCATTCTCACCCTGGCCGGCAGCCTGATTTCCGCGGGGCAGAAAGCCATCATCGTGGACATGATCCGCGCGCGAATGGTGGACGTGATTGTTTCCACCGGCGCCAACATTGTCGACCAGGATTTCTTTGAAGCGCTGGGCTTCCGCCACTATCAGGGCACGCCGTTCAGCTCCGACGACAAGCTGCGCGAACTGCACATCGACCGCATTTATGACACCTACATCGATGAGGATGAACTGCGCGTGTGCGACGAGACCATTCATCGCATCGCCGAATCGCTTGAGCCACGCCCATACTCCAGCCGCGAGTTCATTCAGGAGATGGGCAAGTTTCTGGAGAAGAACCATCCCCAGGCGGAGAGCATCGTGCTCGAAGCTTATCGAAACGGCGTGCCGGTCTTCGCGCCGGCATTTTCCGATTGCTCCGCCGGTTTCGGCCTGGTGTTCCACCAAGTGGAGCGCAAGCAATCGCAGGGGCCATACGTGTCCATCGATTCTGTCGCCGATTTCCGCGAGCTCACACAGATCAAGGTTGAATCCGGAGTAACAGGGCTGATTATGCTGGGCGGCGGCGTGCCCAAGAATTTCGTTCAGGACATTGTGGTGTCGGCGGAATTCCTCGGCTATGACGTGGAGATGCACCGCTACGCCGTGCAACTGACCGTGGCCGACGAGCGCGATGGCGCGCTCTCCGGTTCGACACTGAAGGAAGCCAATTCCTGGGGCAAGGTCGATTTGGCCAAGGAACAGATGGTCTACGGAGAGGCCACAATAAGCTTTCCGCTGATTGCGGGATACGCCTACCACAAGGGCAACTGGCGAAACCGCGCTGAGCGGAATTTCGCCAAGATCTTTTCCCAGCCTTCCATGCTGAAGGCCGAGGGTTACACCAAGGCCGTCGCGGGGTAAGGCTCAAGAACAATCTGCGCAGTCACAGCGGTGGGAGCGGCGCAAACCAATCGTGGCACGGCCACCCCGGGCTCTTTTGAGGCGGGGCCCAAGGTAGTTATACCTGCTGCCCGATAGGGAACATGTAAAAATCATGTCCCTCAAACAACCGTGATTCCGGGATGAAGACAGGGATGGCGACTCGCACTTCGATGATATTTCAGGAATGACGGTCAGGGGGGCACCACGACCGACAAAATATTCCAAAGTCGAGGGTTTTTGGCGTGTGGCAGACCTACCATTATGAGTATCACTTCAGTTTTGGCTCCAACTCGGGGCACCATTCATACCTGATCCCCTTAGTGGGCTTGGGCGCGGGCGTGGGAGTCTTCGCCAACGGATTCTGGAATTTCCGCAAGCTGCGATTGATCCAGAACACGCCGCGGATTGCAGTGCGCGCTGTCCCTATGGGCTTGGTTCATGTGCACGGGAAGGCGACAGGGCCAAATCTCTTGAGCGGCCCGGTCACGGGCACCCCCTGCTACTACTATCAAGTTCGTCTCCAGCGCTGGCAAGACCAGGGGAAAAACAAAGGATGGAATACAGTTCACACCACGACGGAGCGGCGCACTTTTTATGTTGACGATGGAACCGGCAAAGTGATGATCAATCCTCAAGCCGCCGAGTATGATCTGCCTTTAACATATCGTGGGGAGTTCGGGCCTCATGCGAAGGTCGGGCCTTACCTCGATCCTTCCCTGGGTCTCGCGGCGGGCCCCTCAGAAGAGGATCTGCGCGCCTATGCGGCCAAAGCCGACCCGGCATTCACCATCGGAGAAAAGATTGGCGCTCAGTTGGACGCCAAGTACGGACGCACCAGCGGACTCACAGGGAAACTTGCTGAGCGACAAGAGCAGGTCTTTGAGGCCAATAATCCCCTGACTGGACATGGTAGCTACCGCATCACGGAACATTGCCTGGTCGCCGAACACGAATACGACGTCATCGGCACATGTGCTCCCAATCCTCAACCCCAAGGTGATGATGACCGCAACCTTATCCTCAAGGGCCAGGTTGAACCCACTTTTGTGATATCGGGATTCAGCGAGTTGAACCTGGAAAAAGTCCTGCGCAAAAGAGCCATAAACCGGATCGCCGTGGGCGCATTTTTGATCGTCATCACCCTCGGCATCATCATCGCCCAATTGGTCAGTCCCTAGCGCGAGCATGGTGGAGCGAAAGGCTTTCTCAATTTTCCGGCGACCCGCTTGACATTCACCCGTTAAGGTCTAAAGTGGAGTCAGGAAGTGCAGCGGTTTCGCCGCTCGATTGGCCGGAAGGAATGGGGGCTTCCGATCAGGTCCGCATGCTGCCAGCCTCCCGTCTTTCTCTTTACGGCCCATCCTTCGGCCTGCCTCAACCCCCGATTCGCCAGCCTCCACGCCCGAGGTACGGGGCGCGATCGAAGGAGGTCCCCATGTTCGATATGATCAACCAACATGCTGCCGAACCCGCAGACCGCAAGATGCTTGCCTTCAAGGTCGGCATGTTTATCGTCGCCCTCGCTGCCGTTGGTGGGATTCTGTTTTTCTGTGTGCAGTCGCTGAGATGAATGAGCGCCCTGCATTTCATGGGCAGGTTGAATTCGGATCGACCCTTTAAGAGCGCGGCAATTCCCATCTCCACACTCTCCCCATCGCCATGCTTGCGGGGAGAATTGTTTAAGGGCAGCACCCTATCTGTAAGACGGGCAAGCTGCCCGCTGTGGGATGGGTGTTTCGTCCAGGCTCTAAAGCGGACCTGCTGAGTGGTTTAGTCTTGCCTCATTGCCTTTGAAAATTTCAGCAGATTAGTAGAGGACGTCCAGTGTTCCGTCAAACAGGCGATGCTGGTTGCCGGCGAAGTGGCCGAAATTGGGTGAGGAAATGTTGTTGAAAACGTCGCGCGGGTTGGCATGGTCTGTCAAATTGAAAATCGTAAGCGAACCGCGCATCAAGTGCCTCTT
>JASIKV010000433.1 GCA_030049455.1 Terriglobia bacterium | reverse complement strand
GAGGAAGTCCCCGCGAACGGCCGCTGGCCCGTGGCCATCTCGTGCAGCACGACGCCGAGTGAAAAGATGTCGGTGCGGTGGTCGAGCGCGCGGCCGGAAACCTGCTCGGGTGACATGTAGGCCGGAGTCCCCATCACCACCCCCGCTTGTGTCTGCCCGGCATTGGTCAGCGTGGCGTCAGAATGGGTCGCGGTGCTAAGTTCTTTCGCCAAGCCGAAATCCAGAACTTTCACGCGGCCCTCAGGAGTGACCATCACGTTGGGGGGCTTCAGGTCGCGATGAAGGATGCCCTTCTCATGCGCGGCGGCCAGAGCTTCCGCCAGCGCGCTGCCCATCTCCACGATTCGCTCGGCGGAAAGGCCCTGCGCAGCGATCAGGCGGTCCAGCGGCTCACCTTCAATCAATTCCATGGTGAGAAAGTGGACGCCCTCGGACTCCTCCACGGAATAGATGGTAACGACATTCGGGTGGTTGAGCGCCGCGATGGCGCGCGCCTCACGCTGGAAGCGGGCCAGGCGTTCGGGATCGCCGGCGACATTCTGCGGAAGGACTTTGAGCGCCACATCGCGCCCCAGTTTGGTGTCCGTGGCACGATACACCTCTCCCATACCGCCCGCGCCGATCACGGCAGTAATCCGATAGTGCAAGAGAGTGCGTCCGACCAGATGGATCCTCCGGGGACGGAGCTATCCCCTCGAACTCAGCAGGTAACCCCAAAAAGATTCAGCCATTCTACACTAGGAATGCCTACTTTCCTGAAAGGAAGCTTAGGAGAGCATTATTGAATTCCTCGGGATTTTGAAGGAATGCGATATGGCTGGTGCGGGGCAGAATGAGTTCGTGCGCGCCGGGAATCAGGCGGGCCATGCGATCGGTATCCTCGCGCTTGATGATTTCATCGTATTCGCCGTCCACGATCCAGGTGGGAACTTTGATGCTGCGCAAATCCGCGTCGGAAAAATCCGGTTCGGATTCCCACATCTTGCCTATGGCTGCCGCAAGCCGGTCAAAATCCCCGGGCGCCGCCGACATATTTTGATACTCCACCCTGGTGCGAGCTTCATACTCGGCCAGAACCGGACTGCCCTCCGCGCTCTTTACCCCTGCAAGGTTGGAGTTTGCGCCGAATGCAAACAGCCTTGTCAATCTCTCGGGATGGTGGATGGCGATGTCGATCCCGATGATGCCGCCATCGCTCCAGCCCACCACGGCGGCCTTTGAAATGTAAAGTGCGTCCATCACCTCGATTACGTCCGACGCCATCAGGTGGTAGCTGATGGGCCGGTAGTCCCACGTGCTGCGCCCCTGCCCGCGGCTGTCGATGACAATGACTTGATAGTGCGGCGCGAGCGCGGGAATCTGCAGCCCCCAGTAATTTGAGTTGCTCAGCCCACCGTGCAGCAGAATCACCGGCGCACCCTGCCCGTAAATCGCATACCAGATGCTTACGCCGTTCGACGGCACCATGCCGCTTCGCTCCGGCCGGGGCAATGACGGTGTGGGGGGAAACTTTTCCCAGGGATTCAACCCCTGCGCGGGGAACGCCGCACTCAGTGCTGCCAGAAGGAACAGGATCGCGCTGACGCAGCGTATGGATCGGAGCATCTCCATTTTAGCGTCCCTGAGCCTGCCCCAAAGCTTGATTGATCAGTTTGATCATTTGACTCACAAATTGCTTCCCCGTCACACCGTGGCCCGCTCCCTCCAGCGTGATCAGCTCGTATCTCTGGCCGGTCCTGAGTGTGATGTGAAGATCGTACCGCGTATTCATATCCCCCATGGTCTGGTACGCCCGCGCGGCCGGCGCGCTCGGGCCTAGTGTAACATAGCGAAATTGCCGCGTTAGCTTTCGGAGTGAATGCCGGCTTCGAGTGCCGCAACCCGGAGGGAATGTTGGACATCCAATGAAACTGGTCATCATGGGCTGGGCCGCTGATCAGATGTTCCCCCTTGGCGGGAGCATGGCATGAATTGTAGGGCCGGTCCCGCTTCGGCGGGACCGCCGCGGGGGCTTGCTATCGCAAGCCCGGACGATTCGGCAGTCAAAGCGCACCGCTACAGCTTGCCGAATCGGCCTGAGCATGGCACGATGACTTCCAAGGAGAATCCCAAATGGGTGGAGACAACCTGCTGATGAAATCCCAGGACCAGCCTGCACTGGTCATTCCCGGGCGCCAGACTATTCCCATCCGGCATTATTCCCGCAAGCGAATTGCCCTGGCCTTTGGCGCCGCGGCGATTTCGGATTTTCTGGCCATGTGGACCGACTTTATTCCGCCCGTCCAATGGGCGCTGGACCTCGGAACCGCCGCCGCGCTCTTTCTGATTTTAGGCCGAAGGTGGGCCCTGCTGCCCGGCCTGATTGTGGAAGCCATCCCCGGCATGGGAGTGTTCCCCATCTGGATTCTCGTGGTGGTGTCGCTGGTTCTGTACGACGAGATCAAAACGCACAAAAGCTAAGCCTGCACGAACTTTTCCCGACGAAAATAGTTGACCGGCTGCCTTAGAGGCGACTTGTCCGCCCCTTACCTCTTTTTCCCACCTCTGCGCGAGAGACGTTCTTGTTCCACGTGTGGGCAGAACGCCGTTTGCGAAAGATTCGGCGGCGGTCAGCCCTTTCTTCTTCCCCCTTCCTCTTTCTACAATTCTTGACACATCCTATAAAATGTAACATCCTATAGAGGTCCAGCAGTGTTGAGAGTCGTTCTGGATACTTCGGTCGTGGTGGCGGGGCTGCGCAGCCGGTTGGGGGCGGCAAATGCAGTCTTATCTCGAGTAGCAAGGCGGCGCGTACGACTGCTCGCAACTCCCCCCCTTTTCATGGAATACGAAGAGGTCCTGAAGCGACCGGAGCATCGGCTGTACCACGGGTTAGGCCTTGAGGAGATTGACGAATTCCTTGCCGAACTCGCCGCTTTGGTCGAACCTGTGGAAATTCATTTTCAGTGGCGTCCCCAGGGTCATGATCCGAGCGATGAAATGGTGCTGGAGGCAGCCGTTAACAGCAGCGCCGATGCTTTGGTGACTTATAACGTAGAGGATTTCGCTGCGGCGGGTGCAAGATTCAACATTGCGGTTCTTCGCCCCGCCGAGTTGCTCCGCAAGGTGAAACCATGAGCAAAGCAACTTACCCTTTGAAGCTCCCGCTCTCCGTCAAGCAGGCTGCCCAAAGGCTGGCGAAAGAAGACGGTGTATCCCTGAATCAGTGGATTGCTTCCGCCGTGGCCGAAAAGGTAGGGGTAATGGAAACCGCGGCGGACTTCTTCAAGAAGCGCGCGGGGCACGCTACCGGAGCCGGGCTCAT
>JASIKV010000051.1 GCA_030049455.1 Terriglobia bacterium | reverse complement strand
GTTGTGTGAGGTGAATCGACATGACCGACACGGGTTCGGCAAAAATGACTCGACGGCGGCTGCTGGGGAGCGCGACCAAGCTGGCGGCAGCAGCACTGGGTTCCACCTTGCTGCCGCCGCATCTGCGCCAGGCGCTGGCCATGCCCGCGCCGGCCGGCTCATTAAAGGACATCAAGCACGTCGTGCTGCTGATGCAGGAGAATCGGTCATTCGACCACTACTTCGGCACCATGGCCGGTGTGCGCGGGTTCGATGACGCCGGCGCGCTCAAATTGCCCAACGGCAGGAACGTATTTCATCAGCCGGATGCCGAAAATCCTGACGGTTACCTTCTGCCCTTTCATCTCGACACGCGCACGACCAGCGCCCAGAAGATTCCTTCCACCAGCCACGCTTGGGCCGTGCAGCACGAATCGTGGAATGGCGGGAAAATGGACGGCTGGCTGGCAGCGCATCGTAAGGCCGACGGCGTGAACGGTCCATACGTGATGGGTCATTACACTCGGGCCGACATCCCATTTCAATTCGCGCTGGCCGAAGCCTTCACCTTGTGCGACGGCTACCACTGCTCCGTGCTGGGTCCTACCTGGCCCAACCGGATGTACTGGATGACCGGCACAATCGATCCTGACGCGGAGCACGGCGGACCCATGATCAGGAATGTGGAAATCGAGGGCGGATACCGCTGGACGACCTACGCGGAGCGGCTTGAGCAGGCAGGAGTCAGTTGGAAGGTCTACCAGCAACAGGATAACTACGGCTGCAACGTTCTGGAGTATTTCAAGGCGTTCAAGGAAGCGGACACCGGTTCTCAACTCTTCAAACGGGGAGTGTTTAAAGGGCAGCAAGGCGAGTTCGAATTCGACGCCATCAACGACAAGCTGCCGGCCGTTTCATGGATCATGCCCACCAGTTACCAATCCGAGCATCCCGATTACATGCCCGCTGATGGCGCGGCGTTTGTCGCGAGCAAGATTGACGCCATCGCCGGCAATCCCGAGGTGTGGGCCAAAACGGTTTTCATTTTGAACTATGACGAGAACGATGGAATCTTCGATCACGTGCCTCCTCCATCGCCCCCGGCCGGCACGCCGCATGAATTCGTTAAGGACGAACCGGTTGGAGCGGGATTCCGCGTTCCGTGCATCATCGTCTCACCGTGGACAGCGGGAGGATGGGTGTGCAGCCAGCCGTTCGACCACACGTCGGCATTGCAGTTCCTCGAGAAGTTCACGGGAGTGCCTGAGCCCAACATCAGCGCCTGGCGGCGAAAGACTTTCGGAGACCTTACCGCCGCCTTCCGCTTCGACCACGCGAACCTGCACCCGCCCACACTGCCGGACACCACCGGGCAATTGAACCTCGCGAAGGATGAAACCGCGCAGTTACCCAAGCCCGTATTGCCCGGAGCCGGACAGCGCGCGCCGCAGCAAGAGAAAGGGCCGCGGAGGAAAGTTAGTTGAGGAATGGATGCTATTGAAGAGGCGTTCGCCCATAGTCTTAAGACAACCAACCTTATAATCAATAAAAACCTCTCGACCCCCTTGTTCCTATTATTGACCTGCGCAAAAGCCCCCTTCGATAATGTCACGCTTCAGGGGCACCCTTACATCATTCGCTTGTTCCATTGATCGTTTTTCGCGTCGCGGCTTAGGGTATTGCGTGCGGCCAGGGAATCTGGCCGCGCAGCAGGATGGCGGTCTTATGTCCAAGCCCGTAGCACGCCTTTGCATCGGCGCGTTCGCTGTGTTGTTGTTCGCTTCTACGCTTTGCGCGCAGGAAACCACGGCAAGCATTCGAGGCGTGGTGCTTGATCCCAGCGGGGCTCGGGTTCCGGGCGCGACGATCACGGCCACCCGGCTGGAAACGGGTCTTGCGCGCAGTGGAACAAGCGACGCGCAGGGCAGCTATCTGATTGTCCTCCTGCCGATTGGCGACTATCGCCTGGAGGTCACGGCGCCGGGCTTTCAGAAATTTGTCCAGCAAGGCATCAACCTGAGCGTCGATCAGGTTGCCGAGGTGCCCGTCCATCTCCAGGTCGGACTTAGCCAGCAGACCGTCGAAATCAAGGCTGATGCCACCCTCGTGGCCACCACCAACGATTTGGGCGAAACGGTGAATGGCGGCGAGATTGTCGATCTTCCCTTGAATGGCCGAAACTTCTCCCAGCTTGGTCTTTTGTTGCCGGGCACCGCGCCTCTTACGCAAGGTCTTCAGTTGGCGGGAGGCACGATGCGCGAGGGTCAATCGTACGCCGTCAATGGCATGCGGCCGGAGTCCAACCAGTTCCTCATCGACGGCTCGGAGAATTACAACTCGATCAACGGCGGCTTCGTTCTGAGGCCGCCCCCCGATGCCATCGCTGAATTCCGAATCCTAACCAACACGGCTTCCGCCGAATTCGGTCACAACGCCGGCTCAAACACCAACATCGTGACCCGCTCGGGAGGGAACCGGTTCCACGGCGATGTGTATGAGTTCCTGCGCAACGATGCGTTGGACGCACGAAACTTTTTCTCCATCAATACCGAACCGCTGAAGCAGAACCAGTTCGGCGGAACGCTGGGCGGGCCCGTCCGCCGCGACAAGACGTTTTTCTTCGTCTACTACGAGGGCTTTCGTAATCGTCAGGGCGAAACGAATTTGACCACCGTGCCCACGGCACTCGAGCGGGAGGGGAATTTCTCCGCCGCCACGGACATTGTGCCTTGTTCGACGGGCGTTCCTGTGGCGCCGGCGGGCGAGCTGCAAAACTGTTTTACCGGGCAGGTCTATGCGGGAAACCAACTGCCCGCGATCGATCCCATCGCCCAGAACCTGCTGGCGTTCTACCCCCTGCCTTCCAATCTTCCGGCATACGGGCCCAATGCTTTCCTGACAACCCAGGAGCTTCAAAACCCTTACGACGAATTCGGCACCCGTGTGGATCACTACATCTCGTCGCGCGACACGGTCTCCTTCCACTACCTTTTCAACAATGGTTCACAATTGGATCCCCTTCCCATCGCCGGATCGAATGTGCCGGGTTTTCCGGTGGGTGAGAATTTCCGGGCGCAGAACGCCGCCATCGATGAGACCCATTCGTTTTCCGCTTCGCTGATCAACGTGGCGCGTTTTTCGTTCCTGCGAGACAAGTTTCTCTTCGGCCTGGCCACGAACCACGAATCGCCTTCCGCTTTAGGCTTCCAGTATTCGCCAACACTTCCGATCGAAGCGGGGCCTCCCTTCATCGAGGTCTACGGTTATGCGTCGGTCGGCAATCCCATCACCGGGCCGGCTGACGATTACCAGAACACCTTCTCCGTCACCGATTCGGTGGCCTGGATTCATGGCAAGCATGAGCTGAAGTTCGGGGGAGAAGTGCAGCGGGATCAACTGAATACTCTCCTGGGTATTGCCTCCAACGGCTTCTTCGTCTTTCCGCCGGTGATTCTGAATGAGGCAATCGCCGCGTTTCTGGCGGGACAGCCCATCGTCTTTCTGCAAGGGGGCGGCGATTTGCCGCGCGGCATGCGCGCCCTCAACTACAACCTTTACGCGCAGGATAGCTTCAAAGCCACGCGGCGTCTAACTTTCAATTTAGGGCTGCGCTACGAAATGCCTCACCCCTACGACGAAATCAACAACGAAAACGCGCTCTTCGTGCCCAATAGACAATCTCAGGTCCAGCCGACGGCGTCGCTGGGTCTGCTCTAC
>JASIKV010000432.1 GCA_030049455.1 Terriglobia bacterium | reverse complement strand
CGGCAAGCATGTGATGAACATTTTCCTGCAGTACACTCCGTACACGCTTTCGCCCGGCGCGGCGCCCGACTGGCACGCCCTTAAGAATAGCTACGCCGACCGGGTGATGGACATGATTGAGGAATACGCGCCGGGATTTAAGAATAAAGTGCTGCACCGCCACGCGCTTTCCCCGCTCGACCTGGAGCAGGAGTACGGAATGACCGGAGGCAATATTTTTCACGGTGAAATGAGCGTGGACCAGCTCTTCTTCCTGCGCCCGGTTCCCGGTTGGGCCAAATACCGCACACCCATTCGCGGGCTTTACCTGTGCGGCTCAGGGACGCATCCGGGCGGAGGAGTGATGGGAGCGCCCGGCCACAACGCCGCACGCGAAATTCTGAAGGATTGGAAAAAACTGGCCCGATGATATCTGTAGCGCGGGTGTCCCCACCCGCGAGGGCCTTTCGCGGCGACAATTTTTTCACTAATGCGGAAAATCGCGGGTGGGGACACCCTCGCTACAGCAAAAGTAGGCTCACGAAACAGCCGCTCATCCGTCTAAACTTTCCGTAAGCCATTTACGTATGACCCGGCAACAACCTGTTTGAAAGGAGAAGTCACGCATGAAGAGGAATAAGCTTTCCCAACTTGGAATCGTGGCATGCGCCGCGTTGGCGCTGAGTTTTGCCGCCAATGCGCGGGCAGCGGAAGGGCATTTTGATCGAACCCTGCAAGTCAGCGGACCGGTGGATCTCACTGTCCAAACCGGCTCCGGAACCATCAGCGTCCATGTGGGCGACGGCTCCAGCGTTCATGTCAGCGGCACGATCCGGGCTTCCAACGGATGGTCGGGCGGCGACGATGCTCAAAAGAAGGTGGATTACCTTCAGGCCCACCCGCCCATCGAGCAGGATGGCAACATTATCAAGGTGGGCCATATTGAAGACGAGGAACTGCAACACAACGTTTCCATCAGTTATGAAATTACCGTGCCTGCTTCCACGCGCATTCGCTCAAGCTCCGGCTCCGGCGATCAGGAAATCAGCGGACTCGCCGGCCCCGTGGACGCATCCTCGGGGTCAGGTGGCGTCAAAGTGGACAATATCGGCGACACGGTGCGCGCCTCGACCGGCTCGGGACACATTTCCATCGACGGTGTAAAGGGGGCAGTGCAGGCTTCGACGGGAAGCGGTGATGTTGAGGCAATGGGAGTGGCAGGCGCGCTCCACGCCTCAACCGGCAGCGGCAGCGTGACGCTGCGCCAGACCGCGCCGGGCGAGGTCCACGTGAACACGGGGTCGGGAACCCTGCACCTGGAGGGAGTTAAAGGCGAAGTCCATGCCTCAACCGCCAGCGGCAACATCAGCGTGGAAGGCGAGGGCGAGGGCTCCTGGCGGCTTTCCACCGCTTCCGGGAACGTCCACGTTCATCTTCCCAGCCAGCAGGGGTTCACGTTGCGCGCGAGAACCGTCTCCGGCGGAATTCATACCGATCGCGAGATGACCGTGCAGAATGTCTCCGGCGGCCATGAAATCGAAGGCAAGGTGGGCGGTGGTGGATTCCTGCTGGATGTCAGCACGGTTTCCGGGAATATTCACGTGGAATAGGGATGCGGTTCGGTGAAAAGTTCGTATCACTGCTGGGGGGAAATCGGTTTGATCGGTTTTCCCCCTTGCCAGATCGCGATGATTTTCTCGGTGTTGCGGATGTCCTCAAGCGGATTGGCGTCGAGAACCATAATGTCGGCGCGCTGGGCGGGCTGCAAGGTTCCGAAATCGCGGCCCAGGAATTGCGCCGCGGTGCGGGTGGCGCAGACGATGGCCTGCATCGGCGTTAGCCCCGACTGCACCATCAGTTGCAATTCGCGGTGCTCGAAATAACCCAGAAATCGGCCGGGCATTCCCGCGTCGGTCCCGAAGCCCACTCGCACGCCCGCATCGAAAAGCGTCTTCAGGTTGACCTCCGCCATGCTAAGGCTGTCGCTGTTCATGCCGAGGTCCGGGTCGGCGGCGGCGTGCTGCTGGAATGCCGCGCTTGGCAGTTTGTCGAGGACGGCGGGCGGAACTCCGGCGCGAAAGAACGGATCGCTGAGCCACGGCGGGCCCGTGGCGTAAATGAAAGTCGATTCGTCGCGCACCAGGGTCGGCACGTAGAGCGTGTTGTGAGCTTTCAGGGAAGCGATCACCTCGGGATCCACGGGCTGGTCGCGGATGCTGTGCATCAGGCCGTCGATTCCGGCGGCCAGCAGGCTCCTGGCGTCATTGAGGTAGTAGATGTGGGCCAGCGCGCGCAGTTGGTGGCGATGAGCCTCATCAATGATGGCGCGATAGATTTCCGGCTTCATCTTGGGCGCCCGGCCATAGCTGTCGTCGACCCAGATTTTCACGAATGAAGGATGGTGCGCGGCCACTTCGCGAACTTCGGCGCGGGCTTCCTCCGGGGTTTCGGGCCGGTTCACATCCCAGGCGGCACCCGCGCCTCCGGGAGCCCCGCCCTTCACCCCGAACCCACGGCCTGCCGTGTAGAAATGCGCGCCCGGCAGCCTCCCCGCCTGTTGATCTTCCCGCAATGAGTAAATCAGGTCGCGGTCAGTGCCCATGATGGCGATGGTCCCGATTCCGTAGGCGAGCAGGCGCTCCAGTTGAGCACCAATGTTCTCGTCGCTATAAGCATCCGGTGAAGGATCAAGGCCGTTGATGGTCTGGCCAAGGTGGGCATGATCGTCCACGAGCAAGGGCATGAGAGTCTTGCCTTCCACATCAATTCTTTGAAAGTCGGCGGGAATGCGAATGACGTTTTTGGCGCCCACTGCTTGAATGATGCCGCCGGAAATCAGCACAGTGGCGTCTTCAATGGGCGCGTTCCCCGTGCCGTCGATCACCCGCGCGCCCACCAGGGCAACTTTTCCCGAATCGATTTGCGCGGCAGCCGGGATCGTCAAAATGGTCAGCGCCAGAAGAGTTTTCAGCATTCGATTCATGTCCCGCCCCGACGCGAATTCGTTTCCATTTGAGATTAGCATTGAAGCACGACCGCAGAAAACCGAAGAGACGGTCCGGCGATGGTGGCATAATACTCACACATTTGATCCTCGACGTTATCCGCAAAGAGGTGCCGGATGAAACGCTGGGCGGTTTTGGTTGTGGTGCTTTACCTGCTCGCCCTCCTGGCTCTTACGGGTCCCCTTGTCATGATCGGCTTTTATCATTCGGGCCAAACGGTAAACCTCGCGAATGGCGCCACCGTCGCGCTGGGCGTTACCAAGAGTGACGTGATGGATCTTTACTCTTCCTGGGGATTTTGGGGCTTCCTGGCGGTAATGGGGTTGGGGCAAGCGGTGATGTTGCTGGCTCCTGTCAGCCTGTCGCTGCAAAGACCCGCCACTCGACGATCGGTGCTTTGGCCGGTGCTTGCCTCGGGATTGATGATGGGCTTGCTCATGGCAGGGGCGGGGGTTTCTCTATACGAATTCATCAAAGGCGAAGGAGCTCTATGGCTTCTCGACAAGCTTCAATATTTGCTGGTAGTTGTAATCACCGTGTGGGCTTTGTGGAGCTATGTCTTTTATAAGATCTATCGCGGCGCTCCACCCGGAGACGCAATCGCCCAGCAATGCCGTTGCCTGCTGAGCGGGAGCATCCTGGAATTGCTGGTTGCGGTTCCCACCCACATCGTGGCGCGATCGAGGGATTACTGCTGTGCAGGTTATTTGACCTTCCTGGGAATCGCTTTTGGCGTTTCAGTCATGCTTTTCTCCTTTGGCCCAGGGCTGTATTTTCTGTTTGCCGCGCGCTGGAAGAAGCTCCAGCCACAGGTCTGATAGGTTGGGGACGAGCCGCGAATTGACATCCCGGCGTGCCAGGGGGTAGCATCCAATCATCATGGGCAGAAGGGGACAGGAACCAAAGAAAATTGAAGTGCTGTGCCCGTGCTGCGGCGCAACGCTTACTCTGGATGCCGAGCTCGGGAAAGTTCTATACCATCAAGCCCCGCCCAAGCAGGAAACCGGCCCCGATCTGGGTGCTGCTGCGCAGCTTCTTCAGAAGGAAGCCGAGCGGCGGGAAGCAATCTTCCGGCAGAGCGCCGACGATCAGAAGATTCAGTCGGAATTGCTGGATCGCAAGTTCCGGGAAGCCTTCGAGAAAACCAAAGACCAACCTACAAACAAGCCCATAAGGGATTTCGATTTGGACTGAGGGTCGCGGCCCTGGCAGTTTGACGATTGCTTTTGACGCCCCACAGAAATCAACTATTCCTTTATTCTCAGCCAGTTGCGTGTGGAGAATAGCGGTGTAGGGAATGGCATTTGGTCAGCGGTTTTCTTGACATGGACAGCATGACGGTTATAATTAGAGTTTTGCGTAGATGAGGCTGGGGTGCGCATAAGCCTTGCAGAACTAGAACTTCACCGGGTTCAGGCGTCAGAAACATTTGCCCCGGGGGCGCTGGATTTTCCCGAGTTCCGGCAAACGGCGCCGCTCAACATCAACGTCAACGCAGAACTCCTGGGAACGGAAATCCGCATCCAGGGGGACTTGGCGACGCGCCTGGAAGCCAATTGCGACCGCTGCCTGGGGCCTGTGGAGATTCCGGTCAAACAGCATTTCGACCTCTTTTACCGGCCGATGCAGACCATTGCGACCGAGGAAGACGTCGAAATCCCCGAAGACGAGATGGAGGTTGGCTTCTACACGGGGGACGGAATCGAACTGGCGGATGTGGCCACGGAGCAAGTTATCCTTTCGGTTCCCATGAAGGTAATTTGCGGCGAGGAATGCCGGGGATTGTGCCCCGTGTGCGGGGCGAATCGAAACGTGAAGCCCTGCAATTGCGCGCCGCCCCAACACGATTCGCCATTTGCATCGCTGAAGAAGGAGTAGGGAGTAGCACCGGTCGAAATCAAGAGGACCGGCATCCATCGCGGGAAACGCGACGCTACAGGAAGAAGAGAGATTATGCCGAATCCCAAACGACGACATTCACACGCACGGAAGAATCGCCGGCGAGCGCACGACTTTCTAAGCAAGCCCGCCATGGCCGAGTGTCCGCACTGCCATGAAAGCAAGATGCCTCACCAGGCTTGCCCGCACTGTGGTTACTACAACGGGCAGGAAGTCATCCTGGTGAAGGAAACGGCTTAATTGTCAGGTTTTGGCCCACGGAGCAAAGCCCCAGCGCAATCAATTCTTGCTGCGCCGGCCGGATTCCACGCTTTGAACTGATCACCATGCGACGGATTGCTGTTGACGCCATGGGCACCGACTCGGCACCCGAGCCGGAAATTGCCGGAGCGATTGAAGCCGCGCGCGCGGGTTACGCGCAGGTCTTGTTGGTTGGCCCGCAGGATCGCCTGGGCCGCGAACTGAGCCAGCGGAAGGCGCAGGGACTCCCCATTGAGATTGTCCACGCCAGTGAGACCATCACCATGGGGGACAAGGCCACCAAAGCCTTCCGGCAGCGGCGGGACTCCTCGATTCGGGTCACGGCGCGTCTGGTACACGAGGGCAAGGCCGACGGGATGATTAGCGCCGGCAACACCGGCGCGGTGATGACCACGGCCAAAATCGTGCTCGGGGCGCTGGAAGGCGTTGACCGGCCCGCCATCGCCCAGGTTTTTCCCACCTCCAAAGGCACGGCCGCGGTGCTTCTGGATGTGGGAGCGAACGTCGATTGCAAGCCGCATCACCTGGTGGAATTCGCGGTGATGGGCCACACCTATTACCGCGTCATCTTCGGCATGGAAAAGCCGCGCATCGGGCTGCTCTCCATCGGAGAGGAAGATCAGAAGGGGAATGATTTAACTCGGGAAGCGCTGCCTCTGATCAGGCATCTTCCCCTGAATTTTGTGGGGAACGTGGAAGGCCGCGACCTTTATAATGGCCGCGTGGAAGTGATCGTCTGCGA
>JASIKV010000431.1 GCA_030049455.1 Terriglobia bacterium | reverse complement strand
GCTCCGGCGGGCAGAATTCGCGGCGTATTGTCGGTAATCCCGCCGCCCGTAATGTGAACCAAACCTTTCAGCAATCCGCGATCAAGCAGCGGCTTAACCGCCTGCCAGTAACAGCGGTGGGGAGCAAGTAACACTTCTCCGAGCGGGTGCCTGAAGCCCGCGGGAGTTTTGGTCAATGGCATTTTTTCCTGCTCGAGCAAAACCTTACGTGCAAGGGAATAGCCATTCGTGTGCAGACCAAGCGAAGGCAGGCCCAGAATCACATCGCCCGACCGGATGCCGCTGCCATCAATGATCTTGCCTTTCCGCACCCAGCCCACAATGCACCCTGCCAGGTCGTATTCACCGGCGGGATAAAACCCGGGCATTTCCGCGGTCTCGCCGCCCACCAGCGAGCACCCGACCTTTCGGCAGGCGTTCGCAAGGCCGCTGACGATCTCCGTCACTACTTTGGGAAGCAATCTGCCGGTGGCCAGATAATCCAGAAAAAATAGCGGCGCGGCGCCGTGCACGGCGATGTCGTTCACGCAGTGATTTACCAGATCTACGCCGACAGTGTGGTGGCGATTGAGCGCGAAGGCGATCTTCAGTTTCGTGCCGACGCCGTCGACGCTCGAAACCAGCACGGCATCGCGCGGCAGTCCCTGCAGGGAGAAGAATCCTCCAAAGGCGCCGACCTCCCTCAGCACAAGCGCGCTGAAGGTGCTTCGAGCCAACTGCTTGATTCGGGATTTGGCTTTGCTCGCGGCGTCAATATCCACGCCGGCGTCGCGATATCGCATAGGATCTTGGCGAGCGCCTTGGATTCAGCGGTTGGCAGAAACCTCCGCGAACTCCCAGCCACTAACCTCGGGTCGATGAATTCAAAAGGTTTGTCCGGTTCGTGACCACCGCGTGTGTCTAAGGAAGTTCCAGATGATCGAGGCGTCGAACTTCAGGCGTTCCGCCAGTGTGTCGGCTTGCCAGTCTTTGGGATTGGGCGCATCGTACGACCAATAAACAAACAGCGGCTCACCCACAACGTTTTCCAGCGGAACGAATCCCCAAAAGCGGCTGTCGAGAGAATTGTCGCGATTGTCGCCCATCACAAAAAGATATCCGGGCGGAACGTGCAAGCCATCGTCGTGAATGAAGCCGGGCATCTTCCGCGCCCAGGCGGGATCGAGTCCCAAATAGGCAGGATAAGTCTCAAGCAAGCTCAAGCTGGGGGGAAAATCGTCGCGCAAAGGCTGATTGGGATAGGGCAGGAACTGCACGTAGGGTTCAAACAGCGGCTTGCCGTTCAGGATTACGCGCTTATTCTCGATTTTGACGACGTCTCCGCCCACACCGATTACGCGCTTGACGAACATTACGGAAGGGTTCACAGGGTAGCGGAACGCCACAATATCCTGGCGATGAATCTGCTTCAAGGGCGGAATGCGGATTGATGTGTAAGGCAGGCGGGGGCCGTAGAGCAACTTGTTGAGGAACACGTGGTCGCCCACCAGAATGGTGGATTCCATCGAACCCGTGGGAATGACGGTGGCCTCCGCGACGAAGGTGCGAATGCACAGAACGCCCACCAGCACAATGAGCAGGGAGCGCAGCGTTTCCCATACGGTCTCCGGACGCTCGGGTTTGGAGGGCTTTTCCTCCGTCACCGGGTCAGGGGCCGGCAGGGGCTGAGAACCGATTTCTGGCGATTCCATAGGGATCAATCTCGATGACGCAGAGCGATGAGCGGCTCCTGTATTGCCGTGGGGTACTCTGAGGTATAGCACGCCATGCAAAAATGGCCCTGGTTGTCCTCAACAGCGCGGCGCATGCCTTCAATGGAAAGATAACCCAGCGTATCAGCGCCAAGAAACTCACGAATCTGCGCCACCGAGTGCGTAGCGGCGATCAATTCCTTTCGCGTCGGCGTATCGACTCCGTAAAAACACGGGGAAATAGTCGGCGGACAACTGATGCGAACGTGCACTTCCTTTGCGCCCGCCTCTCTTACGATGCGCACAATCTTGCGGCTGGTTGTTCCACGCACAATGGAATCGTCCACCAGCACCACGCGCTTTCCTTCCAGCAGACTTTTCACGGGATTGAGTTTCAATTTGACGCCGAAATCGCGAATGGCCTGGCTCGGTTCGATGAACGTGCGGCCCACATAGTGGTTGCGAATCAAACCGATCTTCATGGGAATCCCGGACTCTTCGGCGAAGCCGGTTGCAGCGGGAACTCCCGAATCCGGCACAGGCACCACCACATCGGCCTCCACGGGATGCTCCCGCGCCAGGTAGCGGCCCAGCATTTCGCGGCTGCTCTGAACCGAGCGGCCGAACACTACACTGTCGGGCCGCGAGAAATAGACGTGCTCGAAAATGCATTGCGCGCGCGGCGCAGGCGGGGCGAAACGCAGCGATGTCACTCCGCGAGTGTCGAGAATTACCATTTCACCGGGCTCGATATCGCGGATGTAGCGGGCATCGATCAGGTCGAAGGCGCAAGTCTCCGACGCCAGAACGTACCCGCCCTCAATTTCCCCCAGGCTGAGCGGGCGAAATCCGCGGGGATCGCGAATGCCGTAGATCGCGTCCTTGAAAAGCATCACCAGGGAATAGGCCCCGACCACTTTATCGAGAGCTTCGGCGACGGCCTCCGGGGTTCCCGCCTGGCGCGAGCGCGCGAAGAAGTGCAGAATCACTTCCGTATCGCTGGTGGTCTGGAAAATATCGCCGCGCGATTCCAGCTCCTTGCGCACAGCGGGGGCATTCACCAGATTACCGTTGTGCGCCAGCGCTACTTGTCCTTTATTACAGCTCACCTTCAGAGGCTGGGCATTGCGCAGATCGGTGTCTCCCGCCGTGGAGTATCGCGTGTGGCCGATGGCGTGCGGTCCGGGCAGGCTCTCGATCACTTCTTTGGGGAAAATCTCCTGAACGTGCCCCATTCCCTTCTGGCACACCAGACTTTCGCCGTCCGATGATGCGATTCCGGCGCTCTCCTGGCCGCGATGTTGCAGCGCGTAAAGTCCCAGGTAGGCGAGCTTGGCAGCTTCGGGATGGCCGTAAACCCCGATTACACCGCAATGATCATGGAACTTGTCAACTTCGAGCTCGAAATGAGGGAAGAGATGGGAGACTGGCTCCAATGGTTCCTCTCCAAATCGGAGTGGGTGGCAGAAGTTTAGATTCGCAAAGTCAGCCGCAAAACCATTCTGCGCTTATTGCACGGACCGCGCAACTGGTTTCTACATAGTATTCTTCGCGAAGTCGAGTAACTTCAGTCGCAAGCCGACGTGTATGACGCCTACGAACTTTAATTCAACTTACCAATCATGGCAGGCTACGGGTTTGGGCGGAGAAAAAGTGTCGGCGTTCCTATGCCACCAGGCTTGCCACTCGGCGGCAATACGTTTGGATTCTTCGGGCGAGGGATTGGCGGAAGCGGCCGGCTTGTACCCGGTCAGCCCTTGCAGCGCGAAATTCGCCACCTGCTCGACGGGCGGGTCGGGATCGTTCAGCGCGGCCAGGAGGGCAGGAATCACATCCTTGCTCCCCTGGTTTTTCAGGCCGAGGATCGCATCCATGCGGTCGGTCATTCGCGAAGAGTGGAGATTGTCGTAAATCGGCTGGAAGGCCCTGGGATCGTGAAAAAATCCCAGGGCACGAAGGATGTCACCGCGCAGGGGTTCTGTGCTTCCCGGAAGGACTTGCAGAATCACAGGCAGAAAAGCGGAGTCGCCCCGCTCCGCCAGCACCAGGAGCGCGTAGGAACGCAGCGCGTCCTCCGTTTCTCTGTCAACTGCGGGTCCGGGAGTGGTTTCGCCATATCGAAACAGCCTGAGAATCGCCCTCCAGGACGCAAGCGTATTCAGCCGCGCCAGGCCGTTCACCACATCGTGGCGGTCCCACCGCTCGGGTTTTCCCGAGTTCAGCATGGCGATCAATTGATCGAGAAAAAATGTTTGTGGCATGCTCGTGACAACCGTCACCGCCTCCGCCGGGTCGGACTCCTTGGGATTGCGGATCGAGTCGAGATAAGGCTGGAATGAGGCTTCCACCTGCGCGGGTGTGGAGCGTTCAATCTGCACGACCAGATCATCGATGGCCTGGGCGAAGGCCACGGGCTTTTCCAGGGGATTTCCTGTCTGTGGGTCGATGGGAAGGAGCGCCAGGCGGCGCTCCGCGCGCAGGCGGTAAGAGCCGGGCGCGGAGAACTGCGCCCACTCGTTCAGCAGCCAGCGCTCGGTGTGGACCTTTCCCGGCGGCAGAGTCACATAGCCATAAACCGCCGTCCCCTGCGGATTGCCACAGGGCCTAGGACCGGGGTCGCGCAGGCGCCGTCCCGCGAGGTTGGTCACGGTAAACCGCGGCTCCTGCGTATTGTCGGTCGCCAGAATGCGGCTGGGCGCGCGATAACGGAAGTTGAAGACTGCCACGCCCGTGTTGCGAATCACAAATCGGCAGAAAATAGGCTCGCCGAGCAGGTAGGCGGGCTTTTCCAGTTCAAAATGGACGGAATAATCCACCTGAGCACACGCTGCAGGGGGATTCACCAAAGCCGCGGCGAGCAGGAAACAGAAATTGAAAACTGGGGGCGCCCGGCGCGCAACGGTGAATGTCATCCCGAACATCATACGCGAAAAAGCCGCACGCCGGACAATCCGCAGGCTTCAAATCTCATCGCGCAGGGGAAATCACCCGGAGCTATAATTCTCAATCAGGATGAAAGAGCGCATTCCTACCACCTGCAAAGAGCATCCAAGCAGGGTGAAACCGGTTATGGCCCCTCGACCAAAAA
>JASIKV010000430.1 GCA_030049455.1 Terriglobia bacterium | reverse complement strand
GAGGGAAGAAAACCGAAAGAGGTTCACATCAACCCAGGAAACTGACGGCTTGCGCGGCCAAGCCCGCTGCCGTGCCTGCTCCCGCGCTCAACTGCTGAAGATCCTGCGCGAGCGAGGAGTAGGCGGACTGAGCGGCGGACAGGTTTCCGGATTGCAGCGCGGACCCCAGAGTTCCAAACGCCTGCGTGAGCGCCGTGCCCACGGAGGATAGTGGCGACGGAATGCTCGTCCCGCTGCGGCGAGAGCGGTGCTGCGTCGACTGACCCTGCCCGGATTGTTGAACATCCTGCTGGATGCTCGTATACGCCTGCCGGGCGGCCGAAAGGTTTCCCGATTGCAGCGCCGTTCCCAGCGATCCCAACATCTGCGTCAGGGCGCTGTTCCCCTGCAGCGAACTGCCGACGTTTTGGCTGAGGATGCTGAAATCGGATTGGGCTTTCGTCAGGTTTCCTGCTTGCAGGTCCTGCCCCAGTTGCTGGAACTCGCTTTGGACTTTTTGTGTGCGCACTTGCCACCCTTGCACGGTCTGACTCAGTGAACTGCTTGCTGAGATCCCTGATACGGACATTGTCCACCTCGAAATCGGCCAAGATTGCGTTTCCTTTAACTGCAAGCCGGGTTCCGTTCGCGCGATTTTCTTGTAAGCCTGTAAGCCACGCGCTTTCAAAAAGTTGGCAGAAAGGCGCGGCGGGCCGCGGCATGGAGCGTGGCCGCAAATAGGCAAAAACCGCCAGGGAAGACGCTGAAACGCGGGAAAGCTTTGCCGGGCTTCGCACCTGACCTAAGAGGATTTTTCCGCCGGAGGCTTTGGGTCCTGTTCCTTTTGCGCGGGAGCGGCCTTGCGCTGAGGTTCCAGATCAGGAATGCCGCACCAGATTTCGCAGGCAAGGATGGAATTGGTGGGCTGCTTGGGATCGTATTTCACGCTGGTGGTCTGACCGGGAAGGTATGGGGCGGCGGCAGCAACCTCCGCCATGGCGCTGACGTTTTGGGCCGCCTCGTAGGTGACTCCGGCCACCTCGTATTCATAAAGAAGAATCGGGCCGATGGGGCCGCCGGGAAAGGGTTCGGCCAGCTCCAGAATCCTTCCAAAACCGATGCGCCCGCAGGCGTTCACCGCATTTCTGCGCAGGCGCTCGATTTCGTCGGGACTTTTCCGCCGCCAACTGCGCAGCGCTTTCAACACGCCCATCGCCGCGAGCGCAATCGCGGCCGCGCCGGCAACGCCGATTCCAACTTCCTTCCAAGGTGTCACGAAGTTCTAAGCACCCGCCTTTCCTTTCATCTCGTCTCGACTTCCGTTTTTGGTGACGGAAGGCTTTCATTCCCGGATTGATCCAGAGCAGTCACATAGTAAGTGTACGCCTTTCCGGGCTCGGCCGATGAATCACGGAATTGAGGCGTTCGCACCGGTTCCTTGTTCAACTTGCGGGCCGGCTGGCCGTCCAGACGATAAACGTTGTACCCGGCCAAATCGGTTTCAGTATTCGCAGTCCAAACCAGTTCGACGGCGCCCGCGGAGTACAGTCCTTCCAACCCTTGCGGCGCGGCAGGCGGAAATATATCCCGCGCCACGACCTTGACAGGCGAAGAAGCCTCGCTCAAAGCCGGATGGGCGGGTGCGCCGAAGACTGCGCTGACCTGGTAGAAATAAGTCTTGCCGAATTCGAAGTGCGTGTCGCGGAAGGGAGGCGCGGGAGCCTCGCCCAGCAATTCGAATGGGCCGGTCTCGCCTGACGAACTGCGGTAGATCCGGTAGCCCGCAAGGTCCTGCGCGGGCCCGCCGCTGAGTGTCCGCGCGGGCGGTGAAAATTCAAGCTCCACGGCCTTTTCCGTCAGCACGCCCTTGACGTTTTCCACGGCTGCGGAGACGTCGTAGATTCCCACATCGACGCGATTGGATGAACCGCTTTCAATCGGCCGATGGCGGAAACCGCGCGTGAGAGTTCGCACGGCCACCACGAGCGTTTGCCCCTGCCAGTCGTGGTACTCCCTTCCGGTCAGGTGCTGCGAATATGAAACGACATTGTCCTTCGCGTGGGGGGACCACTCCTGGCGCGTGAGGAGCGTCCAAACCTCCGGCTCCGGAAGCCGGGAAAGGCCGGCGCCCGAAGGCGCAAGGGCGCGAAGAATTTCGATTTCCAGCGGCCTGGTCAGCCGCTCGCCTTCCGTCGTCAGTTGGGGCAGGGTGAATTGTATTTGCAGATCCTGGCCGACTTGCATCGCCGTAAGGTTGGTTATTTTCGCAGGCCGCTCCACGCGGGGAGGCCGGGGAGTGCCTTGCACGCCGCACCCAAACATCCAGGCGGCGGAAGATGCCAGCGTCAACGCTTGCAGGATCCTGACCGGCCGGCAAGTGCGGTGAGAGGAGCGATGGAGCGCGGCCGCCCGCGCGCGAGAACAGGTGTTCACAGGATGTACCGGCTGAGATCCTGGTTCTTGACGATGTCCGACAATTGCTTCTGCACGTAGGGCGAGTCAATCCGCACGACTTTCTTCTTCAGGTCAGGGCCTTCGAAAGAAATTTCATCCAGCAGTTTTTCCATGATGGTGTGCAGCCGCCGGGCGCCGATATTCTCCGTGGCTTCATTCACCGTCGCGGCAAACTTGGCGATCTCCTGCAGCGCATCGTCGGCGAAGCTCAGCTTGATCCCTTCCGTTTCAAGCAGCGCGACGTACTGCTTCACCAGCGCGCTCTTGGGCTCCTTCAGAATTCGGATGAAGTCCTCGGTGCTGAGCGAGTGCAGCTCCACACGAATGGGGAAGCGGCCCTGAAGCTCGGGTATCAAATCGGAGGGTTTGGTCACATGGAAGGCTCCGGCGGCGATGAACAGAACATGGTCGGTGCGGACCATGCCGTAACGCGTGTTGACGGTGGTCCCTTCCACGATGGGCAGGATGTCGCGCTGCACGCCCTCGCGGCTGACGTCGGGCCCCGCGCCGCGCTCACGCCCCGCAATCTTGTCGATTTCATCGAGAAAAATGATGCCGGACTGCTCGGCGCGCTCGACGGCCGTGCGCGTGACCTGGTCCATGTCGATCAGGCGGTTTTCCTCCTCCTGGATCAGGTATTCCATGGCCTCCGTCACGTGCATCCGGCGCTTCTTGGTGCGCTGCCCGAAAAGGCCGGGGAGAATGTCCTTGATGTTGATGTCCATCTCCTCGATGCCCTGCGAGGTCACCACTTCAAAGGCCGGCGTGCTGCGCTCGCGCATCTCGACTTCCACTTCGCGGTCATCCAGCTTGCCCTCGCGAAGCTGGATGCGCAGCTTCTCGCGCGTGCGCTGGAGCTGCTCGTGCGAGCCGGCGGCGCGGCCATCGTCGTTTTCGCCCGCGGGCTTCTCCGGCTTGCGGGAAATCGCGGGAGGAGGCAGAAGCAGGTCCAGAATTCTCTCCTCGGCGTTTTGCTCGGCTTTCTCCGCCACCTCTTCCACTTTTTCTTCTCGCACCATGTCGATGGCCACTTCCACCAGGTCGCGCACCATCGATTCAACGTCGCGGCCCACATAGCCGACTTCGGTGAAGCGTGAGGCCTCAACCTTCAGGAAGGGCGAATTGGTCAGGCGCGCCAGGCGGCGGGCTATTTCCGTTTTGCCCACGCCGGTGGGGCCAATCATGATGATGTTTTTGGGAAGAATGTCATCGGCGAGCTCCGGCGAGAGCTTCTGCCGGCGCATGCGATTGCGCAGGGCGACCGCCACCGCGCGCTTGGCGTTCGCCTGGCCCACCACGTATTTATCCAACTCCGTCACAATCTGCCGCGGGGACAATTCATCAAGCGATGTGGCGTTGTCGATGTTTTCGGGAAGGTAGAAAACCATTTTGAAAGTCTAAAGAGTAAAGGTTAAAGAGTTAAGCCCGGCGCCGGAGAATTGTCTAAGTTCGTTCAAACTTCATCCTTGGGATTTCCGATTGCGGCCGAACCTAAATTTCTTCAATGGCAATCTGGTCGTTGGTAAAGATGCAAATTTGCCCTGCAAGCAGCATCGCTTCCTGAACAATCTCCCGGGCGGGCATTTCCGTGTGCTTGGCAAGGGCGCGCGCCGCCGCCAGGGCAAAGGGTCCGCCCGAACCAATGGCCACGATTCCGTCATCGGGCTCGATCACGTCGCCGTTGCCGCTGACCAGATAGGTGTTTTTTTCATCGGCCACCAGCAGCAGGGCTTCCAGGTGGCGCAGGGCGCGGTCGGTGCGCCAATCCTTGGCCAGCTCCACCACGGCGCGGCTCAGGTTTCCGTGATACTCCTCGAGCTTCTGTTCGAAGCGCGAAAACAGGGAGAGCGCATCCGCGGTGCTGCCCGCAAATCCCGCTACCACTTTGTCGTTGTAGAGCCGGCGGATTTTGCGCGCCTTCTGCTTCACCACGCTTTCGCCCAGAGTGACCTGGCCGTCGCCGCCCATGGCCAATTTGCCGTTCCGGCGCACGGACAAGATGGTGGTGCTGCGAATTCTCGGAGATTGCTTCACGCGGGCCCCATCCGTTCATTATAGCAGAAGCAGGACTGGCGGTTTGGAGGCTGGAAAGCCGAGCCCTGGGTCAGTTTGAATTTTGTAGCGCGTCCCGCCTCGGCGGGACCACCCGCGATGGCTACGCGGCTGAGGACAGCCGCGCTACAGCTCCGGACGGCGGGGCGCGCTCGCCGGCGTTTCATTCACTCCGCGATAAAGTAATTGGACGGGTAGTCTTCGTTGTAATGGGCATAATTCAGGAAGGTTTCGCCGATTCGTTCCCCGTTCAGAGAACGATAGATGTGCATGGGGGTTTGGATGCCGTCGAAGGATTTAAAATCCGAGTAGGCGATCGAATATTCGTCCCACGCGTCCTCCTTCACGTTTCTGATGCGGAAAGTGATGCGCGAAGGGAGAAGGGTCTGCCGATGCAAATCCAGCCGGATGCTGATGCCTCCCAGCGCGGTGATATCAAGGCCCTGGGTCGGAATGTTGTCCACAAAATCAACTTTGCCGACCTGGATCAACACGCCCGGCTCGTTGATGCGTATGCGCAAGAGGTTTTCAAGACCGTAGCGCGTGGAGAGAACCCAGCTTTGAACCTGCGGGTCGGGTTGGGCGATCAGGCCGTAGCGATCGAGTTCCCAGCCCTTGTCGCCATCGTTGATCAGGATGACAGGCTTGGTTTTGCCATAAGAGAATCGGCGCTTATCGGGGTACTGCATCCAGCTCTCGTAGGGTTCCAGACCGGCAGTGGCGCCGTCCTGAAAAAAGAAGACGCGGCCCTTGGAGGTCAGCGATTTGGCGTTTAAGAAAGCTTGCCCGCCCAGAGCCTGGATGGTGCGATCCAGCATCTGCCGCGCCTGGGAGTCGATGTGCGATTGCAGTTGCGGGGGGGCAGGCTGCTGGGCGGGCAGCGCGCCGGCAATTGAAAAACCCAGCAGCGCAAATGCCGCAGCGATTCGAAGGTTTTTCAGCGCCGCCAATTTAGCCACAGAGAACGTTTCCTCCATTGATATTCACGACCTCGCCCGTCATGTAGGTGGCCATCGAGGAGGCCAGAAAAAGAATCGGCATCGCCACCTCTTCCGGCCGCCCGAACCGGCCAAGGGGAATGGCAGAAACGGCTTTGCGGCACATGCCGCGATTTTTCAGCACCGGCCGCGCCATGTCCGTTTCGATCCACCCCGGCGCCACACAGTTCACAAGGATTTGATGCGGGGCAAGCTCCGTGGAGAGGCCTTTGACCAAACTTATTACCCCGCCTTTGGAGGCCGCGTAGTGAGTGTGAAATGCCTCGCCGCGTTGCCCGGCGGTGGAAGAGACCACGATGATTCTGCCGCCTCCCTGCCGGATCATCTGCGGCACGGCGTGGTGGATGACGCCATAGACACCCTTCAGGTTGATCGCCATCATTTCGTCCCATTCCTGCTCGGTCATTTTTTCAATGGGCAGCGGCGGATAATTCCAGATGCCGGCGTTGGCCACCAGGACGTCAAGTCTGCCATAGGTTCGGACGGTTATTTTGACCAAGCGTTGGGCGTCTGCGACCCTCGCCAGGTTGGCGCGCACGGCAAGCACGCGGCCGCGGCCTCCGCAGGCGGCAGCCAATTCCCGCGCCTGCCGGGCAGCGTGAAGATAATTGAAGACCACCTTCGCTTCCGTGGATGCAAAAAGCTTTACGGTTGCCGCGCCGATGCCGCGTGAACCGCCTGTTACAAGTGTGACCTGATTCTTCAGCGTGATATTCATTCAAACCTCGTTGGATCCTGAGGAGCCACGCCCGCTACGGCGCGATTATTTTACCGGCTGAAAGCGCGAAGCAATAATCGCTCTCACTTGTTCCGAAAGCTTGTCCACATCCTTCAGGTCGAGCCCCCTGGTTTCGACGGCGGGGTGGACAATCATCTCCGTTTGCCCGGAGCGCACGTGATAAGTGTCCGGCTTCAGGACGTAAGACGATCCGTTGATGGTAATGGGCACGACAGGAACGCCGGAAAGGATAGCGATATAAAAGCTGCCGGCTTTGAAGGGGAGCATTTGACCGGTGCGGCTGCGATGACCCTCGGGAAAAAGCATGACCGATTTTCCTTCGCGAATTTCGTCCGCTACTTTCTTCATGCTCTTCAGGCCTTCGCGCGGGCGGCTGCGGTCCACGGGAATGTGCCCCGACCGGCGAAGGTGCCAGCCCATGAAGGGCATGTTGAACAGCGAGCGTTTGGCGACAAAACGGAACTGCACGGGGAGGTTTACGAACAAAATCGGAATATCCATGGCGCTTTGGTGGTTCGCGCAATAGATCGTTGTTTGCCCGGCGTGAACGTATTCCAGCCCTTCGACGCGAACCCGGATGCCGCTGGTCTTCAAAATCAGCCAGGACCAAGCCCGTCCGCAAGCATGTTGCCATTTGCCCTGAGCGTCAAACAGCGACCCGAGAAGTGACGCTGTGCCGCATACAGCCGTGTAAGAGTAAATCAGAAGATTGGTGAAGAGCAGCGACCGCGCATAGCTCAGAAGGTAGCGGAGGCGGGTTTCCTTTCGGGGTTCAGAGGCGACGATGGGAGCGGGAGCGGCCATTTTAATTGACGAGATTGTTCCTGGAATCTCCACTCACAGGTGATGATTGGCCTCCGTCACAAATGCAGACTCCCCTCGCGCTGGGCGAGCTTGATGGCGCCAACGAGGAAGAGCGAGCCGAAGACCAGGACCACGTCCTCAGAAGAACTTGCCGCACAAGCCTGCTCCAGCGCCTGAGCCGGCTGATTAATAATATGGAACCGGGCAGGACGAAAGTCGAGCGCGGCAAGAATCTGTTCGCCGGTGGCGGCGCGCGGGTGGTCGGTCCTGGTGAGGTAAACCTCTTCGGCCATTGGGAAAATATTTTGACAAATTTCCTGGATGGCCTTGTCCCGCATTGAGGCGTATACAACGCGGAGCCGGCGGCCGGGAAGCTCTTCCTTCAAAAATCCCGTCAACTCCCGCGCGGCTCCCGGATTGTGTCCGCCATCAAGGATCACCAGGGGCTTGTGCAGGATGGCCTCCAAGCGTCCCGGCCAGCTCGCGCCGCGCAGACCCAAAGGAATGCTACGGCGGGGGATTTCGAGCCCTTCATTCCTAAGGCGCCATGCAGCGGCCACTGCCGCCGTGGTATTTTTCACTTGAAACTTTCCCAGCAGAGGACAGACCAGTCCTGCAAAGCGGTCCTGACCAAGCGCCAAGTCAAAGGAATAACGCCCCTGGTCGGCGCGCAGCTTTGAGATTTCAGCCAGAGTTTTCAATTCGATCAGATCCGCGCCCACTTCCTCCGCCCGGCGCCGAATGACTGCGGCGGCTTCACCATCTTCCACACCGGAAATGACCGGCCTTCGAGGTTTAATGACGCCGGCTTTCTCCCGGGCAATGGCCGCCAGAGTGTTCCCCAGGAATTCCATGTGGTCGAAATCGATGTTGGTAATCAAGGCGAGGCGCGGGTCAACGACGTTGGTGGCATCCAACCTGCCGCCCATGCCCACCTCCAACACGACAAATTTTGCCTTGGCCTGGGCAAAATGCAGAAAGGCGGTAGCGGCCAGAAATTCAAAGAAGCTCGGCGGACTGGCTAACTTCCCGGCTCTGACCAGGCGCTCGACAACGCCCGCAACTTCTGAGAAAGCGCCTGCAAATTCGCCGTCAGAAATCTCTATGCCGTCAATGCGGATGCGCTCATTGACGCGCACCAAATGAGGCGAAGTGAACAGCCCCGTGGAATGACCGGCATGCTGGAGAATGCTCGCCAGGATGGCGCACGTCGATCCCTTGCCGTTTGTTCCCGCCACGATGGCGGTTCCATATTGGTGCTGCGGTGAGCCCAATTCTGAAAGAATCCCCGAAATTGTCTCCAAATTGAACTTTCGTCCATGCAGTTCCTGCCCCAGCTCGGCCAGGTATTTGAGGCATTCGTTGTAATTCATGGAGTAATCCGGTGGGGGAGAGCGGTCGTCTTCATCCCCAAGCGTGCATCAGGCGGAAGGCGCGTGCGATGTAACCCTTCATATCCTTGCGTGGAACGATGGCGTCAATCATTCCATGCTCCAGAAGAAACTCGGCGCGCTGAAATCCCTCGGGCAACTTCTGGCGGATGGTCTGCTCGATGACGCGCGGACCCGCAAAGCCGATGAGCGCGCCCGGTTCGGCGATGTTCAGGTCGCCCAGCATGGCGTAGCTGGCGGTGACTCCGCCGGTGGTGGGATCGGTGAGTACGGAAATGTAGGGTCTTCGGGCTTCATCCAGCCGCGCCAGAGCCGCACAGATTTTGGTCATCTGCATCAGGCTGATGGCGCCTTCCATCATCCGCGCCCCGGCCGAGCAGGAGACAATTACCAGCGGCAGGCCTGCTTCAATGCAGCGATCGATGGCGCGCGTCACCTTCTCGCCCACCACCGCGCCCATGCTCCCGCCCACGCATTGGAATTCCATGGCGCAGACGACGGCCGGCTTGCCCTCCATCAGGCCCTCGCCGGTCAGCAGCGCATCCTTCATTCCCGTAGCTTTTTCGGCATTTTTCAACCGGTCGAGATAGGCCTTGGTATCTTTGAATTGAAGCGGGTCGGTGGAAGCCAGCCGCGCGTCGTGCTCAGTGTATTCACCGTCGTCGAAAAGCATCTCCAGCCGCGAATGGGCGTTCAACTTGAAGTGGAAACCGCACTTGGGGCAGCACTGCAAACTGGCCTCCAAGTCTTTCTTCCAGAGGGCCTGCTTGCACTTGTCGCACTTCACCCACAGGCCTTCGGTCTGGACGCGCTTCTCCTTGGGTGTTTCCAGCGGCTGCTTCTGTTTGTTGAACCAGGTCATATTCTGTCAGGCCGTCGAGGGGTGGTGGAAACTGAAACAGGACCGAACGTCAGTATTCAATGCCTCTTTGCGCGACGATACCTTTCTGGTAGGGATGCTTGACCTCACGCATCTCCGTAACCAGGTCCGCCAATTCCACAAGCGAAGGATGCGCATTCCGCCCCGTCAGAATGACGTGTTCCATCTCCGGCTTGCGCTTCAGGGTTTCCGCCACCTGCTCAGGCGCCAGCATCCGGTAGCTGATCGCGTAGTTGATTTCGTCGAGAATCACCATGTCGTGCCGCCCGCTCAGAATTTCACTGCTGGCGAATTTCCAGGCCTCTTCAACCAGCCTTACATCCTCCGGGTCGGGCTTTTCCGCGCCCACCTTGACGAAGCCACGCCCCATGGGCAGGATTTTGAACCGCTCGTCACCCAGCGCTTTGGCCGCGTCCAACTCGCCATAATGCCACGACCCCTTGATGAATTGTACCATTAAGACCTTCAGGCCCTGGCCGACGGCCCGCAACGCGGTTCCCAGGGCCGCCGTCGTCTTCCCCTTGCCCGGTCCGGTGTGGATGATAATCAAACCTTTTCGAGCTTCCGGCAAGAGAACCTCCGGCTTATTCAACGATGATAAGGGAAATTGCGCAGAATGGCGAAGCCACGGTAAATCTGCTCGAGCAACAAGGTGCGCGCCCAATCGCGCGTCAAGGTCATGCGGGACAGCGCCATGAGGTGATCCGCCTCATCGCGAAATGCCGCCGTGAAGCCTTCCGTCCCGCCCACCAGGAAAGCCAGCTCGCGCGATCCTCGCAAGGCTTCCTGGCTCAACCATTGCGCAAATTCCGGCGATGTCCGCTCGCGCCCGCGCTCGTCCAGAAGAATTTTGGTCGCGCCACGCAGCTTATCCAGCAGCGCGCGCTCGACGGAAGTCAGACCAGCTTTGCGAGCCCGCGCTGTTCCGCGCGGAGTTGGAAGCTCCTCCAGGCTCAAACCGGTAAAATGCCCGATTCGGGCCGCGAGATCCTGTTGCATCGCCCGCAGGCGCGGATCCTTGGTCTTGCCTTCCCAGAGAATTCGAATGCGCATCGATTCATTCGGCGATTCGCCCCATCATCGGATGGAAAGATTCTCCACTGCATCCCCGTCCTTGACGGTAATCCTGGGGGCGTTTTTCCAAAGCCGTTCAAGGTCGTAGAACTCCCGCGCACGCTCCACAAAAATGTGAACAATGAAGTTGAGATAGTCCACCAGAATCCACTCGGCCTTCGAATAGCCCTCCACGTGCGTTGGCGAAAGACCTGACTTTTTCAATCTCTCCAAAATGCCGTCACAAATGGCCTGGGTGTGGCGCGTGGAGGTTCCGCTGCAAATCAAAAAATTGCCGGTGAAAGAGCAAACACCCTCCATGTCCAGCACTCGCATATCCAAAGCCTTGCGATCCTGTGCGGCCTGGATCGCTTCGCGAAGTTGCAGTGTCATCGTTGTACGCGTTTCACGGAGGAGCCGGCCGAGTACAGTCCTTCCTTCAAAATGTATTCTTCCACAAGCTTGGGAACAAGGCCAGAAATCGATTCTCGTGCGCGGATGGCCTGGCGAATGTCTCGTGAGGCCACAGCCGCCTCCACATCGTGCAACAGGTGGACCGCACCATGACGCAGGCGAAGAGTCCCGGCTTCCTGTGGAAGGCGGCGCGCCGGAAGCAGGTCCGGCGGCGGAACTTGCCGGAGAGCGTTCACGTCAAAACCCGGCCTGGACACGACGATAAACTCCACGGAATCCAGCAGGCGGCGGAATTCCCTCCAGTGGGGCAAATCCAAAAACGCGTCTGCCCCTACCACAAAGAACAATCGATCGTGCTGGCGCAGCCTTCGCCGCACGGCCCTTACCGTCCTGATGGAGTAATGCGGCGAGCCATCCGCCGTGGGCGCCTCAATGGTCGAGGGAACAAAACCGGGCTCGCCTGCGCAGGCCAATGCCGTCATCGCATAACGCTGCGCGTAATCGGTCAGGTGGTCATGAATTTTGTGCGGAGGATTTCCGGTGGGAATGAATAGAACTCGATCCAGATGAAAGCGGCGCTGCGCAGCCCGCGCCGCCGCCATGTGGCCGGCGTGAATGGGGTCGAATGTTCCGCCGAAGATTGCGATGTTCACCCGATTTCCTTGTTCCCCGGCTTCGGAATCTCTTCCAGCCTTTTCCAAACCGCTTCTTTCAGTTCCTCCAGCCCCTGGCCGGTGACGGAAGAAATCTCCTGCAAACTCAATCCACGTTCAGCACAAAATTCCCGCAGGCGCGTCAAACTGTCTCCCTCGCCCGCGGCGTCAATGCGCGATGCCGCCAGCAGCATGGGCTTGGCGGCAACCGCAGGGCTGAAGCTCGCCAGCTCGTTCAGAATAACATTGTAGTCTTCCACCGGGTCGCGGCCGGAATCTTCCGCCACATCGATCAGATGCAGCAGCAGGCGCGTCCGCTCAACATGCCGCAGGAAGCGGATTCCCAATCCTTTGCCTTCGTGCGCGCCGGCAATGAGCCCGGGAATATCCGCCATCACGAAGGAGCGGTCGCCGCCCAGGCCCACGACTCCCAGACATGGCGCGAGAGTGGTAAAGGGATAATTCGCGATGCGCGGGCGCGCTGCGCTGAGCCGTGAAATCAAAGTCGACTTGCCCACGTTGGGAAATCCAACCAGTCCAACATCGGCAAGCAACTTCAGCTCCAGACGCAGGTCGCGCGTCTCCCCGGGCGTTCCCGGTTCCGCCTTGCGTGGAGCCTGGTGCGTGGATGTGGCAAAGCGCGCGTTGCCACGTCCACCGCGTCCGCCTTTGGCCGCGATCACTTTTTGGCCTGGCGCGTCGAAATCCCACAGTTTTTCGCCGCTGGCCAGATCGTAAACCACGGTGCCCACGGGAAGCGTCACCGTATTGTCCGCGCCGTCTTTGCCGTGGCGGTTGGAGCCCTCGCCATGCCCTCCGCGTGTGGCGCGGAACTCAGGATTAAACCGGAACTTCAGCAATGTGTTGACGTGAGCGTCGCTTTCCAGAAGGATGTCGCCGCCGTGTCCGCCATCGCCGCCGCTCGGTCCGCCGCGCGGAACGAATTTCTCTCGCCGGAACGCCACACAGCCGTTCCCCCCGCCGCCGGCAGCTACGTGAATTTTGGCTTCATCGATGAACATTTCGACGATCGGTAAATCAGGTGAGGAGATCCGGTAACGGAGTGAGCAAATGCCCATTTGGACCTTTGATCATCCGACAAACCGGTCTTCAGTTGGTTGAGGGGACCAGAATGCTGACGAACCGGCCCAGGCGGCCTTTGTCCTCAAAGCGCACGACGCCGGAAACCTTGGCGAACAGCGTGTCATCTTTGCCGAGGCCCACGTTCTCCCCGGCCCTCAAGCGCGTACCGCGCTGGCGAACCAGAATCGACCCGCCGGAAACGAGCTGCCCGTCAAAACGCTTCACGCCCAGGCGCTGGGAGTTGGAGTCGCGGCCGTTGCGGGATGTTCCTTGACCTTTCTTGTGTGCCATTGTGCAAATCCTTCTTAAGAGCTGCTTTCGCTTACGCCGTCACAATCTCCTGGATCAGAACCTGGCTGAAGTGCTGGCGATGACCCAGCGTGCGCCGGTACTGCTTCTTGCGCTTGTATTTCAACACGCGCACCTTGGAGGCGCGGTCGTTGGCCAGAAGTTTCCCCGTTACCTTGGCATTCTCCACCAGCGG
>JASIKV010000429.1 GCA_030049455.1 Terriglobia bacterium | reverse complement strand
TTACCCCACCCCGCTCGCCCCCGGGACAGCGCCGAAGCCGCCTTCTTCCGGCGCCGACCCCTCCACCCTGGAACGCTTATGGACTACTGAACCCAAGTCGTCCAAAGACTCGGCCGTAAGCGAAGAGCAGGCCAGAGCCAGGGAAACACGCGCGCGAAAAGAAGGGCGGGAGGAAGGTTTGACGCAGAGCCGCGCCGAATTTGAGAAAAAATTGGCGGGAGAAAAGCAAAACCTGCTTCAGGCGGTTCGCGATTTCGTTCAGGATCGCGACAAATATTTTCACCGGGTGGAATCGGAGGTGGTCAGTTTGACCCTGGCCATCGCGCGGAAAATTCTGCACCGCGAAGCTCAGGTTGATCCCTTGCTTCTCGAGGGAGTGGTGCGCGTCGGGCTCGAAAACATCGCCGCCGGCACCCGCGTTCGACTCAGGGTTCACCCGGATCAGGTCCCGGTATGGCAACAATTTCTTACTTCGCAGCCGGATTTGAAATCGCCGCCGGAATTGATGGGCGATGCCACGCTCGGCCCCGCCCGCTGCATTCTGGAAACGGATTTGGGATCCACCGACCTGACGCTGGAAACGCAACTGAAGGAAATCGAGCAGGGCTTTTTTGATTTGCTGGCGCAGAAACCCGGCAAATCCCTTGAGTAATCCCCCTGCTTTGCCGGGCAGGCAGGCGGAGGTTGGCAGCTCCGGTAATCAGCAACTCTTACGCTTTCACCGTATCGGAAAAATCCCTCATCCCAACTCCCCTCCCCCCTGGGGAGAGGGAAGAGGGGCTAAGGGGTGATAGGGTGAGGGGTCACTTTCAGGTAGTGGCGGTCAGTCCGCGGGCCGACGGACCGTCGCCCCAAGTTTCTCGTTAAGGCGGCCAGACGCCGCGGACCAAAGAACCGATGGTCCCCACTCGAAGAACAAGAATGTTACGCAGCATGACAGGCTACAGTCGCGTTGAGACGCAGGAAGCGGGATTCGCCCTCACGGTGAGCATTCGCGGCACCAACCACCGCTTCCTTGACGCGCAATTGCGCTTGCCGTCGAGCCTTGATCCGCTCGAACCCACCGTACGCAAAATGGTGAAGGAGCGCGTGGCGCGCGGGCACGTGGAAATCACCGTGGGCCTTGCCAGCCTGGGCTCTGCGGAGCTGGAAATCGATCGCAAACTTCTGGCCGCATACCTGAAAGGTTACCAGGCGCTGAAGCAGGAATTCGGCGCCGCGGCCGAGCCGGATCTAATGGCCCTGCTGCACGCTCCCGGGTTGATCGTGAGCGGCAACGGAAAGATGACACCCGGGGAATCGGAGCTGATTCGGCAGGCGGTGGAGCGCTCCGTGGCCGAGGCGCTTGAAAAATTGAACGAAATGCGCACGCGCGAGGGCGAATCGCTCGGGCGCGACCTCCAGGCGCGTTTGGAGCGGCTTGAGGCACTGCGCGCCGGCATCTCCAGGCTCGCCGGGAAGGCGCCGGAACTCTATCGGCAGCGCCTGGAGGGCCGGATTCGCGAACTGGCCGGCAGCGTGGAGATGGATGGCGCGCGATTGGCGCAGGAAGTGGCGTATCTCGCCTCGCGCTCCGACATCGCGGAGGAGTTGACGCGCTTCCAGAGCCATCTCGACCAGGTTCGCCAGCTTCTGGCGGAATCTTCGGAAGTGGGCAAGAAGCTCGATTTCCTGCTTCAGGAAATGAATCGCGAGGCCAACACGTTGCTCTCCAAAACCACGGACGTTCCGGAGGTGGGCCTGGAGATTACGCGGCAGGCCATTGAGATGAAGACCGAAATCGAAAAGCTGCGCGAGCAGGCGCAGAATATTGAGTAAGAGATCGTTGCTGAATACTGAAAACTGAGGACTGATAGCTCTGTATGACTCGCGGCAGCATCTTCGTAATCTCGGCCCCCTCGGGCGCAGGGAAATCGACGTTGATCAAGCGCCTGATCGCCCGGATGCCGGAGCTCAGCTTTTCGGTCTCGTACACCACACGCGCTCCGCGAGCGCAGGAAATGGACGGCAGCGATTACAACTTCGTTTCGCGCAAGGTTTTTGAGAGAATGCTGCGGCGCAACGAATTTGTGGAGTGGGCGGAGGTCTACGGCCACCTTTACGGCACGGCACAAAAGCCTCTGCGCGCCGCGCAGGAAAAAGGCCGCGATATCCTGCTGGATATCGACGTGCAGGGTCACGCGCAGGTTCGCAAGCGCCTGCCGGAGGCGGTCAGCATCTTCATCCTGCCGCCTTCTTTCCGGGAGCTGGCGCGCCGCCTTCGCGACCGCCACTCCGACGCCGATGAGGAGATTGAGCGCCGGCTGAATACCGCGCGTGGAGAGATTGCCCACTGGCCGGAATACGATTACGTGGTTGTGAACGATCTGAAGAAAGACGCCACCCAGGCGCTCGAAGTGATTGTCCGCGCCGCGCGCTTCCGCCGCCATACCCAGGCGGCACGGGTGGAAAAAATCATTGGGACATTTGGAGGATAAGGTGGAACTACCCCAGAACCTCGACAGCAAATTCCGTTTCATCCTGGTGGCGGCTCGCCGCGCCCGCCAATTGCAGGGAGGCGCCAAGGCTTTGATTCAAAGCCCCACCAAGCGCTCAACCCGTGTGGCGCAGCAGGAAGTGGGCGCGGGCCTGGTGCCCATTGAGGTCCTTTCCCAGGCCGCTGCGGATAAGACCAAAAAGAAAGCGGCGAAGTAGCGCGCCTGAAGGTAGCGATGCTGCGCTGATTTCGTCCAACCTTCATCCACGATCACCACACCCCCGGAATGCTTTAGCTGACCATTGGCAAAACGGCATGGATGACGCAACACGCAAAGAACTAACCTCGTGGCTCGAGTTCTACCAGGAACTCGGATTCGAGGGTTTTTACCGCCGTGACGCTTCCACCGCGGCGCCATTGCCGGATTTTTACGCGGCAAAGGTTTCGCAGCCTGAAGGCGTGCCAGAAAAGGCAACTAGTCCCCCGCCGCCCGTTCCCGTCTCGCAATCGCCGGCGTCAGTGAGCAAAATGTCGCCCGGCCCTTCCGTCATCGCCCAGCCGGTAATACAAGCCATTCGCCCGCCCGCTCCCACATTCAATCTGTTTGAAGCTGCTCCCGCGCCGCGCTCGGGCCCTGAAACGCTTGAGCAGATCCGCG
>JASIKV010000428.1 GCA_030049455.1 Terriglobia bacterium | reverse complement strand
ACTCCACTCACACCGGCTGGGCAAATTGCCGCCGGTACAAATCCGCGTAGAGCCCGCCTAGGTCCAGAAGCCCCGAGTGCGTTCCGCGCTCAACAATCCTGCCCCCGTTTACCACTAGGATTTGGTCGGCCCTGAGAATTGTCGAAAGCCGATGGGCGATAACGATGGAGGTGCGGCCTTCCAGCGCCGTTTCAAAGGCGGCTTGAATGGCAGCTTCCGACTCAGAGTCAAGGTGCGCCGTGGCCTCATCGAGAATGACGATCTCCGGCGCCTTGAGCAGCAGCCGCGCGATGGCCAGGCGCTGTTTCTCGCCTCCGGAGAATCGGTAGCCGCGCTGGCCCACGACGGTATCAAGCCCCTGGGGCAAGGAAGCGACAACGGAAAGCATCTGCGCAGCGCGCAGGACGTCGTTCAGATCGGCCTCGGTGGCATCCGGTTTGGCGTAAAGCAGATTGGCGCGGATGGTGTCGTGGAACAGGTGCGCGTCCTGGGTGACGACGCCAATGCGCTGGTGCAGACTCGCGAGGCGCGCCTTGCGCACGTCGATTCCGTTGATGGAGACTGAACCCTCCTGTACGTCGTAGAGCCGGGCGACGAGCTGCGTCATGGTGGTCTTGCCCGCTCCCGACGGGCCCACGAGCGCCACAAGCTGCCCGGGCTCAGCCTCAAAGTTGATGTCGAACAGAACGGTCTGCTCCGGCGCTTTCTCTGCCGCGGCCACGGATTCCAGGGAGGCGAGTGAGACCTCCGATGCCTTGGGGTAACGGAACGAAACGTGTTCAAAGGATATGCGCGCAGGTCCAGGAGGAATGGACACTGCGTCGGGGCTGTCCTGGATCATCGGTGGCAGGTCGAGCACCTCAAAGACGCGCTCAAAGGAAACCAGCGCTGTCATGATGTTCACCTGAATGTTGGAAAGCCCCGCAAGCGGCGCCAGCAGCCGCGCGAGGTAGGAGACGAAAGCTACAACCGTGCCAATGTCAAGCTGGCCGTGAACCGCCAGCACGCCCCCCCACCCGTAGGCAAACGCTGTCGAGAGGATGGCCATCAGCATGAGCGCCGTGAAGAACAGGCGCCCGTAGATCGCGCGCTTTACGCCGATGTCGGAAACGCGCGCGGCGTTGGTGGCAAACTCCTTAACGTCGTCGGAGGGCCGGCCGAAAAGCTTGGCCAGGTGCGCTCCCGCCACGTTGAATCGCTCCACCATCAGATTGTTCATGGAGGAGCTCAGGTTCATGCTCTCACGCGTAATCTCCTGCAGCTTCCGGCCCCAGAAGCGCGCAGGGTAAATGAACATGGGGACAAGCACCAGTGCAGCGAGGGTGATTTGCCACGAGAGCGCGAACATGGCGCCCAGAATCAGGAAGACCGTGATGCTGTTGCCGACCACATTTGAAAGGATGTCGGTGAAAGCGTTCTGCGCGCCGGTAACGTCGTTGTTCAGGCGGCTGACCAGCGCACCGGTCTGCACCCGTGTGAAGAAGGCGAGTGGCATGCGCTGGATCTGCTCGAAGAGCTGAGTGCGAAGGTCAAGCACCACGCGCCCGCCGACCGTCGATGAGAGGTACGATTGCAGCAGTCCCAGAGCGGCGTCAAACAGCCCGAGCACGGCCACCAGGGCGGCGTAGTGAACGATTAGCGGGGCATTGCCCTTCAGGATGCCGTTGTTGATGATTTCGCGGAAGATCAGCGGGTTCACGATTCCAATCGCTGCATCCACGATGACAACAACCAGGAAGAGGGCCAGCAGGCGGGTGTAGGGCGCTCCGAAGCGGATCATGCGTTTCGTCGTTCCGGGGCGCACTTTCTGTTTCAAAACGGACGCATCCTTCCCGAAGGAGTGCATCGCTCCCATCATTCCCGACATTCCCATGGTGAATCACCTGAGCTTGATAATACTGATTGCGCCACCCAATTCCCATTCTAAGGCCGGAAGGTGATTGCGGAAAGGTTGAAGTGTGAGGGTTTCATTGGGGCGGCGGCGGATCGAATGCCGACTGCGCTCTTCGAGCGCCATTAGCGAAATCGTCTTGCAGCCAGACCGAGAATGGTCCATGCGGCCAGCGCAGCGTACTCGTAACGGGTAAAGTGCCCGGGGATGGATGGAAGGAACTTCATCAGGATCAGGGCCAGGCACACGGCTAGTGCAAACAAGGCGATAGACCGCGCGCGCCACGACCTCTCCATGCACAGGAACGATGCGCTTGCAGCCATCCATCCGAATGCGGAGGCGAGCGAGCCGACTTCGGTGATAGGGACCAGGATGGCCTCGCCTAGAATCGCTCCAATAACCGAAAGTCCCCCCACGCAGAATACGGCGAAGGCGGGCGTGAGCTTGGCGGGGTGAACACCTCCCAATCGCGGGTTCACGTAGCCCTCGCGCCCCAAGGCAAACAGCAGGCGGCTTGCGGCCAGGAAATTCCCATTGCATACCTTGAGAAGGGAAACCAGCGCGGCAAGGAATACGGCGCTGATGAGCAGCCGCGAGTGGAAGACGCGTTCGAACGCCACCGCTGTGGCAAACGATTCATGAATCAGCGATGGCCAGGGCTGCACGTACGCCACGAGGCCGATCACGGCGACATAGAAAAGCGCTCCTGTGGCCAGTGCCAGCATGATGGCGCGAAAGTAGCCGCGCGCGCGGAACTCCGGGCTCGCTTCCTCCGCGCATTTGGGCACGGCTTCGAAACCGGTCATGAAGTAGGGGACAATCTGCACGACCAGCAAGATCGAAACAAGTCTGCCATGGCTAAAGAGCGGAACCAGGTTGTGAACAGAGCCGCGCGGGATGCAGAAAACTCCAAAAAGCGCGAACATGCCCAGCAGGATGAAGGTCATCCAGTTCTGGAAATTTGCGCTCAGCCGCACGCCTTGGTAATTGAGCCAGGTTACCCCTCCGATGAGCGCCAATCCCAGCATCAGGCGCGGCAGGTAGACGGGCTGGCCTGCCACACGGTAGATTTCGAAGGAGTTCAATTGCGGGAAGAGGTAGGCGGCGATTTTCCCGATAGCCACGGCTTCCCACGGGCAGACGATGAGGTAGACCAACGTCATCATCCACCCGGTCGCAAAGCTGACCCAGGCGGGAAACACTCGCTGCGTGTATGCCACTTCACTGGCAGCATTGGGGATGGCCATCACCAATTGGCCGTAGATGTACCCGATGGGCGCGAGCGCCAGACCGGCAATGGCAAACGCCAGCATGGCGCCCAGCGGACCGCCGCGCGTCAACCAGTCGTCCATCACCACCAGCCAGCCCACTCCCACCATCGTGCCAAAGGCGATGGTGAAGTAGTCCAGGGTGCGGAGTTTGCGGGCCAGCGTAATCATGCTTGGCTTATGGAGTCAGGGTTTAGGCCTGAATTCCCGCCCGGACCACTGCGGTCACACGAAGGCGATGCACTCTATCTCAACCGGCGAGCCGCCAGGCAGATCCTTTACAGCGACCGTCGTGCGCGCAGGCGGATTCGATGAGAAGAAGCTGTGATACGCCTGGTTCATCG
>JASIKV010000427.1 GCA_030049455.1 Terriglobia bacterium | reverse complement strand
CCGATCAGGTCGAGCGTCACGCGCCGAATCAGCGTGGCGCGGCCGGCTTCGGGCGAAGGTTCCAGCCCCTCGTGCTCGAGCTTCGCCAGCACGTAATAATCAATGGCGTCGCGCGGCCACTGCTTGTGCACGACCTCCGGGCGCGGCGCAACCTGGGGCGGAATCAGCGACCAGTGCTTTTGCCATGGCGCGCCCTGAATGATCCAGCGCTTGATTAAATCGATCTCGCGCGCCGAAAGCTTGGAGTAGCCCATGTACGCGGGCGGCATGCGGAACGCTTCATCATCCGAGCTGATGCGCTGGTACATCACGCTCTTCGCCAAATCGCCTTTCACAAATGCGAATCCGCCGCTGGCGAGAGGCGTCGTCGCGCCCTCCTCCGAATCGAAGTGCATGGCGGTTTTGCGGTTGGCCTTGTCCGGACCGTGGCAGGCGTAGCAGCGATCGGAAAGGATAGGGCGAATGTCGCGATTGAAGAGGACCGGGCCGGTGTCCGCATCGCTTCCCCAAGCCGCCGCGCAAAGACCCAATGAGCACACCAGCAGCGCCAGCCTTACCCCGCTGTTTCGGAAACTGCTTTTCAACACGCTGTGCTAACCTCGAACGCCATTATACCCAGCTCAATTCTTTGCGGCGCAAAATTACGCTCACTTCAATGCCACAACGGGGAAGTAATCACCCAGCAGGCGGCGGGTCCACCAGTCTCCCTGCGGGCGGTGCTCATCCCAGGTGGTGAATTGGTAGTCATACACCACCGCGCGAACATATTTGGGGGGCGCATGAGGGAAGGGATTCCGCTCCAACAGGGCGAGCACCTGCGGGGAACCCTGAAGCAGCCGGAGCATCAAGCGGCTGAACCACGGCGAGCTCTGGTAATTGCCCAGAGCTGCAAACCACATTTGCCAGTCCAGGCGCGGCTGAAAGGGTTGCACCCAGCGCGGGGCGCGACGCAGGTCTCCGGGCTTGTACTTGAATTCGTAATCGACCCAGGTCTTTGCGTCATCGCTGCCCTGGATGAAGATTTCCGAACGTGTGGTCGTCATGACGGCGAAAAGACCGTAGCCATTGGAAATACGGAGCGGCTGAAGGTTCGAGAGCATTTGAAACGCGCTGGAGGGCAGCCACTGAACACCCAGCAAGTCCGCGATTTGAAGCATTCCGGCGAGCAGAACGACCGTTGCGAAAGGCGCAGTAATCCATCGCCGGAAAGAGAAGCGACGAACCGGGAAAGCCGGGACGCGCACGCGCCCGGCCAGCCAGCGCGGGAAAATCCCTGCAAGGAACGCATCATCGAAGAGCAGCAGGCAAAGAGCGACAGTGAGCAGATTGAAGAATGCGTAATTCCCCGTCAGCGCAATCAGCAGTTGGAGCAGGATCAGCAATCCCGCGCCCGCGAACCGCCAAAGCCGCGGCGCGAGAATCAGAAATGGCACAAACAGTTCGATGAAAAACATCAGGACCACTGAAGCGTGCTGAAACCACGCCGGCGCCAAGTGCGCGTACCAGGCGAAAACGGTGGGCAGCGGCTGCGTGTAGTAGTGGTAGTCGAGCGCCGTGAGATTCCTCCAGGCGGGGTCGCCGCTTGCCAGCTTCACCATGCCCGACGAAAACATCAACCGAAAAAGCAAAAACCAGAGCAACCAGCGCACGAACCTGGGAGGAGATGGTTTCGCCGGTGCGCGCAGCCAGAGGTGCCACGGCGCCATCAGAATGCCCAGGAATCCGGCCTCCAGCAGCAGGCTGTCCCATTGGAAAGCCAGAAAATCCTGCCCCACGGTGACCACGGACAGGTAGAGAACCCAAAGGACCGCCGATACCGGGAGCGGCACAATGTCGAGAATCAGCAGGACAGAGCCGATCGTGCCCCCCAGGCACATCGCTCGCAGCGCTGCGTCCCCGGAATTCAACCAGGCAAGCGTTGGGAAAAACCAGTAGCGCTCCGCGCCCACGCGCGCTTCGACCATCCTGAGAAAGTCGGTTGCGGGCAGGATTCCGTTGCTGCCAATCAATCCCAGAATCTGCGTGGCAAGGGAAAGGAACGCGAAAAAGTACGCTACGCCGAGCAAGCGCATGAACAGCCACGAACCCAGCGCGAACGACGGCCGCTCAAAGTGCCTGCCCCAGAACAGGCGCGTGAGCTTGTAAAGCGGGTTCCTGTTTCGCGCCACATACCGGTAAGACAATTCTGCAGCAGGCGCCGCGCCGGGAACGTGCTGGTAGACCCAAAGCATCCAACCGAATCCGGGCGCCAAGGCGAGTGATTGGAAGACCGCGTGCGCGGCGCTCGTTACCTTGCCGTCAGGCTGAATCAACTGCACGGACCGTTTGAAATCTTCGCGCGGAATTTGCGGAAAATCTCCCGCCGCCTGCTGATAGGGCGCGTAATGGATCCGGTCTCCGGTCAGCTCGCGCCAGCGTTCGATCCAAAGCCGGCAGAAGCTGCAATCGCCGTCGAATACCAAAGTCGGTTTGTCGCGTGCGGGAGAATCCATGCGATGAATTTTGCGAACGAGGGTTGAGATTACACGTCGCAGATTGCGTTGCTATTCTAATTGAGTTGGTGGAAAGATTCTTGCGGCGTGTTCGCTCGAGGAAGGAAACGCCTCATGGGCAAAGGTCATGGCCTCTTGAGGATCGTGGATGCGACCTTCCAGTTGGGCATCTTCCACCGCGCGCAGAATGGTCTTGAAAATCGGCCCGGGCTTGTAGCCTGCGGCGATCAGGTCCCGGCCCGTCAGCAGGGGTGCGGGCTTGATGACCTCGCGCGGGGTTTCTTCCAGCATCTTCCGCGCCATCTCGTAGTTGCTCAAATCGCGGTGGCTCGAAAGGCAGTCGAGCCGGTGCAGCTCCAGGTGTTCGTCAAACCCCTCCATGCGGATAAAGCGTAGCTGGGTTGAGCGCTTCATGTTGGGAAAATCCTTGAAGCGCAGATGGTGGCGCACCAGTTCCACGATGCGCTCGGTCTCTTTTGAGGAGACGCGCAGGCGCGCGCAGATTTCCTCCGCCATTTTCGCGCCTACTTCCACGTGATGATCGAAGCGGATGCGCTCGCGCACGGAAAACGTGGGCGGCTTGCCCACGTCGTGCAGCAGCACGCCCAGCGCCAGCGTGGGAGTGGGATTGCGCAGGCCTTCCAGCATCATCAGCGTGTGAATCCACACGTCGCCTTCGGGGTGGAATTCCGGCGGCTGCTCGACGCCCTGCAGCTTTTTGATCTCCGGCAGAATCTCCTGCAACAGGTTTGCTTCGTCCAACAGCACGAATCCCGCGCGCGCCGGCCCCTCAGTGAGAATCTTGATGATTTCGTCGCGAACGCGTTCCGCGCTGACGGAATGAATCTGCGGGGCAATCAGGCGAATCGCTTCCAGCGCCGCGGGATCAAGTTTGAAGCCGAAGCGCGCCGTGAAGCGCACCGCGCGCAGCATGCGCAGGCGGTCCTCGCTCAGGCGCTCGACGGGATCGCCGATGGTGCGCAGCCGGCGGGCGCGAAGATCCGCCTGCCCATCGACAAAGTCCAGAACCTGGTCGCTTAGCGGGTCAAACAGCAGGCCGTTGATCGTGAAGTCGCGCCGCCTGACGTCTTCCTGCGCCGTCTGCGGGTAGCGTACTTCCTGCGGATGCCGCCCGTCGGCGTAAATCCCGTCGCTGCGGAAGGTGGCCACTTCCACGTTGCCGGCCTCGCGCGGCACGATCACCACGCCAAACTGCGCGCCCACCGTGAGCGCCTCCGGAAACAGCCGCACGACCTGCTCGGGAGTCGCGGCCGTGGTGACATCGTAGTCTTTCGGCGCGCGGCCCATCAGCATGTCGCGCACGCAACCGCCGACAAAGTAGGCTTCAAACCCCGCCGCCCGCAGCCGGCGCACGATTTCCGCAGCAGCCTCGCGCTTCGCGTCCATTGAGGTCTATTACAACTGAGGAGAGCAGTCTCCGCAAGAAGGATTACGCGGGAACATTTTCTCATCCCAGGGTGTCTATTAAGAACAGAAACCAAAGCGAGTCGTATTCTCGCTGGAGTTGTAAGAAAATTCAGGCAGGAGCAATGCACCTCGCGCAAGCCGGTGGATGTGAGCATGAGAATTAAAGCCCT
>JASIKV010000426.1 GCA_030049455.1 Terriglobia bacterium | reverse complement strand
TGCCACTGCTGCGCGTGACACCGTCCCCGCACGAGACTTTCCCAATTAAACGAGTTCCAGCACCGGCTATCGATCAGGCAATGGTGATCAAGCCTCGGGCGCCGTCCTGCGATGAGACGAGCTGGGGGTTGAGACCTGGGATCGTACCGCCCCAGATCCCAAGTCACCATTAGGCTCGCGGCACCGCCACGCCCTGCGTATTGACACGCGTCGGCTGAACATATAACATTCTTGGAATCAGTGGCTTGTTGGGATAATTTTCTCACCGAGGTTGCTCTTGGCTATGCGTGAAGTGCTCCGAGGGGGCGTCGGGCATCGGGCGAAGTCTGAAGATCAGTCCACGATTGGACATAAAGTCCTGGCTCTTCTGATGGGTTTTGCTCTTTTGACTGCCTGGCAAAACGCCCGGGGCGACGACCCGAAGTCCTCTCCCACCCCGGCTAGCTACGACAAGGAAATCCACATCTTAATCACCCAGCAGTGCGCGGGCTGCCATCAGCCTTCCGTCAAACAGGGCGACTTAATCTTGACAACCTACGAAGGCCTGATGGCGGGCGGTGCGAAGGGGAAAGTAGTCAAGCCCGGCCAGCCGGAAGAAAGTCTGCTGATTCAGTATCTTACGGGGCAGCAGAAGCCCCAGATGCCCTTCGGCCAGTCGCCGCTCTCGGCCGAGCAAATCGACTTGTTTCGCCGCTGGATTCGCGAGGGCGCAAAGGACGACACCCCCGCCGAGGCTCGCAGCATCGTGGTCCCCGGCAAACCCATCGAGTACCACGCCGCGCCGGTGGTTACGGCGCTGGCCTACTCCCCTGATGGCAGCCTGCTGGCGGTTTCGGGCTATCGCGAGATTCTTCTGCACAAGGGCGACGGCTCGGCGCTGCTGGCGCGCCTGCCGGGGATTTCCGAGAAGATCACATCACTCGCCTTCTCGCCCGACGGAAAAACACTTGCCGCCGTGGGCGGCACTCCCGCAAAGCTGGGCGAGGTGGAACTGTGGGACGTTGCCCAGCGCAAACTCCTGAAATCCATCCCGCTGACTTCCGACACGCTCTTCGGCGCTTCATTTTCGCCTGATGGCACCATGCTCTCCTTCGGCGGGACGGACAATGAAATTCACGTCATTGAGGTCGCCACCGGCAAAGAATTGCTGGGAGTGAAGCAGCACGACGGCTGGGTGTTCGGCACGACATTTTCAATGGACGGAACGCAACTGATTTCCGTGGGCCGCGACGGCGCCTGCAAGCTGACCAATCTGCAAGGCGGCGTTTTTATCGAGAACATCAACCAGATTAAAGGTGAATTGGTGGCGATTCAGCGCCAGCCCCAGCATGACAATGTGCTTGTGGGCGGTGAGGAAGGCGTGCCTCGCCTCTACATGATTCATCGCCCCAAGGCGCTGGTCATCGGCGACACCACCACGCTGATTCGCGAATACGAAAAGCAGGATGGCGCGGTGGTGGCCGTGGCGTTCAGTCCCGATGGCTCGGAGATTGCGGTGGGCGGCTCGACCAACGTCGTGCAGGTCTACAAAACCGATTCCGGCGACCACGTGGCGACCTTCGAGGGTCATAAGGGCGGGATTTACACCCTCGCCTTCGCGCCCGATGGCGAGCACCTGGCGGCCTCGGGATTTGACGGCACGGTCAGAATTTACGATGTGAAATCAGGGCAGCTTTCCAAGGCGTTCGTTCCCGTTCCGATTCAAAAAGAGTCCGCGCTTTCCTCGAGGCAGGGCGGGCTCTAGTCGCAATGGCATCAGCTTCCAGCCAATGCTCAGGGCCGGGAGAAGCTGGGAAAGAACAAACAATCTCACGCAAAGGCGCAAAGACGCGAAGGCACGCAGCCCAGCAATGCTTTGTCTGTTATCAGTGCTTTGCGCCTTCGCGCCTTTGCGAGAGTTGTTTTTCTTCTTGGTGCATCTGGACATAAAACTCATGTCGGCTCGGTGGCGCAAATTCGCATGGTGCCTGCTTTTCGCCTGGATTGCGGCGGCGCCGCTTCTGGCCGTCGAGCCTGAGCTTGACGACATCCAACCGCGCGGTGGCCAGCGGGGCAAAACCTTTACGCTTACCCTCAAGGGCAAGGGCCTGACCGATGGCGCGGATTTGGTCACTTCCCTGCCCGCCACCATCACCAAATTTGCCGCGCCCAAGGACGTGGACACCGGCGAAGAACTGGCTTACCTGATTCAATTGCCCCTCGATGCCGCCGCCGGAGCCTATCCCCTGCGCGTGCATACGGCTTCAGGACTCTCGAACATTCTGATCTTCACCGTGAGCGACCTGGCGGAGATTGGTGAAAAGGAACCCAACGATTCCATCGCCCAGGCGCAGGCGGTCACCTTCCCGATTGCCGTCAGGGGGACATTGAAGGGCCCCGATGAGGATTTTTACGCCATCAACGTGGCTGCCCGCCAGCGCCTGGTGCTGGAAGTTGAGGCGCGCCGAATCGGCTCGGCGATTGACCCGGTGATTGTGGTCTGGGATTCCAATGGGCAGCAGATTGCCGAAAACGACGATGGCGTAAACCTGGGCGTCGACTCGCGGCTCGACATGACATTCCCCAAGGCGGGCAAATACTTTGTGGAGGTTCACGACTCCAAATACAGCGACCAGGCGGAAAATTTTTACCGCCTGCTGATCGGCGAGTACGCCTACGCGGACGGAATGTTTCCCCTCGGCTGGCAACGCGGCAAAAGCGTGGACGTGACGCTGTTCGGCGGCAACCTTCCCAAGCCCGTGATCGTGCACCCGGACCTGAACGTGCCCGCGGGCCAGGCGAGCGTGCCGATCGAGCTTCCCGGCCCTCGCCCGCTGGCGTCTCTGCCCTTCCAATTCGTGGTGAGCGATTTCCCCGAAACACTTGCGGCCGAGAACGGCTCAGAGTCTGTGCTTCAGCCCTCCACGGTGGTGAATGGAAGAATTCTGAAGCCCGGCGAGGTGGACCGCTACAAGCTGGCCGTATCCCCCGGCGAAAAATGGCTTTTCAATCTTCAAACCGCGTCGCTTGGGACCTCCGAGCTTTATGGTTCGCTGACCGTCTACGACGACAAGGGTAAGAAGCTCGAGACCAAGGACGTGAGCAGCACCGAAGATCCGGAAGTCAGCCTGACCGTGCCGGAGAAGATTCATGAAGTCACGCTCGCCGTGGCCGATTTGCGCGGGCAGGCCGGACCCACATTCGCCTATCGTCTGAGCGCCCAAGCGGGTGAGGGCGATTTCTCGCTGAAACTGGATACGCCCTTTGCAAATATCCCTACGCGCGGAACCGCTCTGGTGAAGGTAGTGGCGCAGCGGCACGGATTCGACGCGCCGATTCACCTAAGCATCCCTAACCTTCCAAAATCGCTCACCGTCGCGGGCGGCGACATGATCGGAACCGTCGGCTACCTGACAATCTCCGCCAACCCGGACGCTAAGGCTGAGGCTTGGGAGTTGCAGGTGTGGGGCGAAGGCGGCTCCCCCATGATTCGCCACCGGGCGCTGGGGCCGGGCGAGATGTTTACGGTCGCGGGTGATGACCTGGTCAGGACTACCGAGGCTTCAATTCGCGCCATTCCCACCACGTATCCCTGGCTGGGCTTGAACCTGCCCGTGGCGCTCGGTGAGACTCTGCCCGTAACGCTTACCGTGGCCGTGGATCAAGCCCGCGCCGTGCAGGGCATGGATTTTCCCATTCCCTTCAAGCTGATCAAAACCGACGCCACCATCGTCACCAAGAAGATCGAAATTCCCGACATACCCGTGAAGGATGCGTCCATCAAAAACCGCGCGGAGTTTCGCAAAGACGTTTCTGAGGGCACGTTCATGTGGACGTCGTCAACGGAAACGCCGCTGGGGCATTTCGACCTGGTGGCGCTTGCGACCGTGGTGCTGAACGGGCAGGAGAAAATAATCGTTGCGCCCGCGGTGAGCGTGAATCTGGTGGGCGCGTACACCGTCGAACTGAAAAATCCGCGAGTTGCGCTGAAGAGCGGCGGCAAGGTTGTGCTGGCGGGCCTGGTTCATCGCGAGCCGGTCTTCAAGGGATCTGTAAAGCTCAGCGTAGGCGACCTGCCGGACAAAGTCACCTGCGCCCCCATCGATTTGCCCGAAGGGAAATCGGATTTCCAGCTTACCTGCGAGGCGAATCCGGGCGCGCCGGAGGGCGAGTTTGATGTCCACCTGGTTTCTTCCGCGGCCATTCCGGGCCGCGCGGATAAGGAAGAGTACAAGTTTCCGCCGGTGACGATGCACATGACGATTGGCGGGGAAAAAGTAGCGCGCAGCAGTGTGGCACGGCCATCCTGGCCGTGACTCCGGCGCGGGCAGGACGCCCGTGACCCCACACGGCCTGGAAGGCCGTGCCACGAAAATGATACTATTGGCAACCGAGGCATCCATGAATCATCCAGACCCCAAGAGCTTTCATATTGAGCGATGGCGCGCGTTAGCCATTACCGCCGCAATTCTCATTCTCGGAACGTGGCTCGGAAAAAGGGCCATGGCGGCCGATGATCCGAAGCCCGCGACGCCGCCGGAGTCCAAGCTGGTCGCCGCCTACAAGATTACGGCGCTGCGCGTGGTACCTGAGAAAATCGACTTCGCTGCACCCGGCGAATACCGCAGGATCATTGTGCTGGGCAAAACCGGCCCCACAACTGAAATCGACCTGACGCGCGTCGCCAAGTTCACTCCCACGGCCGATTGCGTGCGCTTTGATGCGGACGGCTTCCTGCATCCGGTAAAGAATTGTGAAGCCCACATCGAAATCTCCGCGGAAGGTTTGAAGGCGGACCTGCCGGTCACGATTCACGATCTCGACAAGCCTGCGCCCGTGGCGTTTGTCAAAGACGTGGAGCCGATTTTGAACAAAGTGGGCTGCACCTCCGGCCCCTGCCACGGCGCCGCCAAAGGCAAGAACGGGTTCAAGCTTTCGCTGCGCGGCTACGACCCGGAATTTGACTACGACCGTCTGATTCACGACGTGAGCGGGCGGCGATTCAATCGCGCCGATCCTGCGCACAGCCTGCTGCTGGAAAAACCCTCGGCGCAGGTTCCGCACGGGGGCGGGATGCGCTTCGATACCGACTCCGCCTATTACAAAACGATTCTCACCTGGCTCGGCGAAGATGTGCCGTTCGGCGACGCCAAGGCCGCCAAGGTGGATCACCTTGAAGTGACTCCCTCCGACATCCTGATGCCGCAGCCCGGGCTCGCGCAGCAGATTTCCGTCATCGCCCACTATGCGGACGGCTCCACGCGCGACGTGACGCGCGAAGCTTCCTACAACAGCAACACGCCCACGGTGGCCGACGTCAGCCAGACCGGCCTGCTGACCTCCGTCCGCAAGGGTGAAGCCGCCGTGCTGGTGCGCTATGAGGGAGCATTCGTCACGCTTTCCTCGACGATCCTCACCAACAAGCCCGGATTCCAGTGGGTACAGTTGCCGCGCTACAACTACATAGACGATGCGGTGGACGCCAAACTGCAGAAATTGCGGATTCTGCCCTCGCTCATGGCCTCGGACGCGGAATTTATGCGCAGGGTTTCAATCGACCTGATCGGCCTGCCGCCCAAGCCTGAAGAGGTTGAGGCGTTCTTAAAGGACCCGGCCCCTCAGCGCGAGAAGCGCGCCAGGCTGGTCGACCGCCTGATCGCGCGGCCCGAATACGTCGACCACTGGTCGCTGAAGTGGGGCGATTTATTGGACAGCAATCGGAAATACCTGGGCCAGAAAGGGCTGTGGCGCTTCCGCGAATACCTGCGGCAGTCCATCGCCGAGAACAAACCCTACAACCAGTTTGCCTATGAGTTGCTGACGGCCACGGGAAGCAATTATGACAATCCCGCCGCCAGCTACTTCCTGGTGACTGACCTGCCCAACACGCAGATGGAAACGACCACGCAGCTTTTCCTGGGCGTGCGGTTTGCCTGCGCGCACTGCCACGATCATCCTTTCGAGCAGTGGACCAACAAACAATACTTTGAGCTGAGCGCCTACTTTGCCCAGGTGGGAGTCCGCCCGGGGCCGCGCAGCCTGGAACGAGTTGTTTACGACAAGGACGACGGCGACATCGTCTTCCCCAAAACAGGTAAGATTGCGCCCACGCATTTCCCCTACATGCAGCCCGACCATGAGCCTTCGAATGAATCGCGGCGCCAGCTTCTGGCCGCCTGGGTGACTTCCAGGAGCAATCCCTACTTCGCCAAGGCCATCGTCAACCGCATGTGGAGCT
>JASIKV010000050.1 GCA_030049455.1 Terriglobia bacterium | reverse complement strand
CGGTCGCGAATGCTGTTGCTCGTATCGATCAGCAGGCCGATGCGCATGGCAAGGTCGGTTTCACGGCTGAAATAGGTGATGGCTTGCGGCCTGCCGTCTTCAAAGAGGTTGAAATCATCCTTGGTCATCATGATGACCAGGCGGCCCTTCTTGTCGGTCACCGTCAGCGGGACATCGACGTAGTAGACCGGGACTTTGATGGTTGTGGTGGTAACGGTGGGCTGCGTCGAATTTAAGCTGGTGCTGGTCGGCGTAACGCCCGAAGGAGTGCTTGCGGCCGGCGCGCCGCTTGGCGGCGTGGCGGGCTTGGGCTCCTGGCCCGGCAGTAACCCGGGAAGCGCGTAGAACAGAACCGCAATGGCGAAAATTTGTCTGATCATTGCATGTCTCCGCCTGAAGCAATTATAGGAATCGCCCGCAAAGCCGTCAACGAACAACGCGGCCCGGGACCAGCGGCAGGAGCTCTGGAATGGCACGTGCACGGGGGACCTCAAAAACGCCAGGGAATTCGCAGCGATAGGTTGGAAGCGGTGTTACCGGCGGCTGGTTGCCCTTCCATCGATTTCTTTCCGCGTACAAGATTTTCGAAACGTCGGGGTAATCCCTCGCGCCGCGTCACTGCGCCTCGCTCAAACTTGTATTCCACGCAGGTGGCGCCCTCCAGCCCCGTGCGGATGAGCGCGTCGATATCCAGCCGCCCTTCGGCCTCGTCCAGTTCCTGCGGGCGCGCGAAAATCGCCGGCGCGCGCGGCATGAATCGCGGGCAGCAGTCCTCGAAGGGTTCGCAGGAAATCTTGTAAGTCCCGATTTGCCGCGCCCAGCGGAGAATCTCCGTCTTGTCGTCGCCTGCCAGGGGGCGGTACACGGGCAGGTTGATTCCCTGGTCGAGTGCCGCGAGGTTATGCAGCGTCTGGGATGCGACCTGGGAAACGTTATCGCCGGTTACCAGGCCCAGGGCGCGTTCGGTGCAGGCAATTTCCCGCGCGATGCGGGCCATCAGGCGGCGATAGAGCAGCACGCGAAAACTCTGGGGCGCGCCGGCGACCACCTGCCGCTGAATCGCGTCAAAGGGAATGCGGTAAAGGCGCGACGTAAATTGATAGGGCGTGAGCGTGCGGACTATTTCCTCCGCAACCTCCGTTGAAGAATTGCGCCCGGGCGACGGAGTGCCGAAAAAGTGCACGAAGGTGACATGGCAGCCGCGGCGCATCATCTTGTAGGCCGCAACGGAAGAATCAAAGCCGCCGGAAAGCAGCGCTACCACTCTCCCACTGGTGACCGCCGGCAGTCCCCCGGGGCCTTCCACGCGTTGCACATAGATCAGCGCCTTGCCGGGCACAATTTCCACCTGGCAGGTGACCTGCGGATTCACCAGCTTGACGCGCACCGTTGCATCGCGCGCGCGAAGATGCTCAAGAACGCGTCGCCCCAGCTCGCGCTCCATTTCCAGGGAATTCATCCCGTAGCCTGAGTCGGCAATTTTGACGCGCACTGCGAAATTTGCGGGATTGGCCTCCGCCATCATCGCGCATGCCTCCGCTGCAAGCGGTTCGAGCGAACTGGAAACCTCGTGCGCGGGCGCGATGTAAGCAAGGCCGAAGACGCGGCGCAGGCGTTCCACAATCAGGGGGAGCGCTGAGTCATCCCCCGGAGTCAGAATCAGCCGCTCGGAGACGGTTTGCAGCGACTTTACGGGCAGGTCTTCCAAACTTTGGCGAATGGCAGCGCGCAAGCGGCTGAGGAAGTAGTTCTTGTTCCCGCCCTTCAGCCAGATTTCGTGATAGTGGAGAATCAGAATGCGTTTCATTCTGCCTTCGCCCGGTCCGTGTCCACGCGATGTGGGATGCTGGGCAAATTCAGGATAACCAGATTCCCCAAACGCTGCAAGGATGCGGTAGTGTCTCAGTTTGGAATTTGGCGTCGCGCCACGGCCGTTCCAACGTTGTAGCGCGGGTGTCCACACCCGCGAACGGAGCGCGGCTGAGGACAGCCGCGCTACAACAAAGCGCCGCTTGACTCCTGCTTATCGCCCCGGTAGGATTCGCAACAAGCGGTAATCGTACTCCCCTTGGAGGTGGTCCATGGCTTCAATCAGTTTGCGTCGCGTCGCCCTGGGAACAGTCGCGGGCGGAATCGTCTGGGGCATCTGGAGCACGGTCATTAACATGGTAATCCTTAAACCTCAATACGCGACCGCCCAGAAGGCGGGATTTTTTCTTGTCACCCCGCGCTATCCCCTTTTCCTTCCCTATTGGTTTATTCTCCTTTTCGTTCTGACCTATATCCTGACCTGGGCCTATGTTTCCGTTCGCAATGCTTTCGGACCCGGCCCGGTCACCGCACTGCGGGTGGGATTTCTCCTGGGTTTCATGAGCGGATTTCCCATCAGCCTCTCGCTCGCTACCTGGGCGCCCTTCAGCCGCACAATCCCCCTCTGGTGGATGCTTGACCTTTGGGTCGGATCGATCCTGGCGACGTTTGTTTCGGCGTGGATCTATAAAGAGGCTTGAGAGAATGTCCTCTGTCATTGGTCATTTGTCCCTGGCAATTATCAAGGGACGAGGGACAGGTCCATGCATCCTCACCGAACGACCGAGAATTCCAGTTTGTTTCCTGCCTGATCGATGCGATCCAGCCGAACGCGCACGCGTTCCCCCAGGTGGAATTCCCGGTGCGTGTAACGTCCGATGATGGCGCGCTGGCGCTCGCGGTATACGTATTCATCATCGCCGAGCGTGGAGAGCGGCACGAAGCCCTCGACAAACAGGTCGGTCAGCTCCACGAAAAAACCGAACTTGATCAAACTGATGATGAGCGCCTCGAATTCATCACCGACGTGCTGCGCCATGAAAGCGACCTTCTTCCACTCGATCAGCTCGCGCTCGGCGTCTGCGGCGCGGCGCTCCGACTCCGATGTTGACAGGCCCAGTGCGTGGAGTTCCTGAGGAAGCACAAATGCACCGCCGGGGAGAGCTTGACCGCCGCTTCCGGGGCTGGGGACAAGCTGCGCGGCCGCCGGCCGGCCACCCGGCGCCGCACCCTGTCGGTTTCGAGATCCTACATGCGTTGCCGCCTTCGGTGCGGATTGGTGGCGGTCATCTTCAATTACCCGCGCGCCGCCGCCTTCCTGCCCCAGCGCGGCCTTAAGGATTCTGTGGACAATCAAATCGGGATAACGCCGTATGGGCGAGGTGAAATGGGTATAGGTGGGTGCGGCGAGCGCAAAGTGACCGGCGTTTTCCTCCGAGTAGCGCGCCTGCTTGAGCGAGCGCAACATCAGGTAAGAGAGAATGCGCTCCTCCGGCTTCCCTTCCAGGCGCTCGGTCAACCGTTGATAATGCCGGGGACTGATTTCCAGGTCCTTTGCCTCCACGCGCTCGTGAAATCGCGGGTGGCGGTCCCGCTCATCGCGCTTGCCGGGACGGAAGCGCCGGGCAGCGGGCAATTCCACCCCCAGCGAGTAACCAAACGTAGCAGCGAGCTCTTCAAACTCCAGTACCTTTTTCGCTTCGGGCTTTTCGTGGACGCGGTAAAGCGAAGGGATGCCATGTCGCTCAAGCCAGCCCGCCACGGTTTCGTTGGCGGCGAGCATGAATTCCTCAATCAGGCGATGGGCGAAATTCCGCTCCGAGCGGGTGATGCCCACCATGCGGCCTTGCTCGTCGAATTCGATGTTGGCTTCGGGAAGATCAAAATCGATGGACCCGCGCTGTTCGCGCCGCTGAATGAGAATGCGGGCGAGCTCCTCCATCAGCTTGAAATTCGGAATCATCGCTTCATAGCGCCGGCAGGCGGCGGGTTCGCCGGCCAGAATGTCGCGCACGGCGGTGTAGGTCATGCGCTCGGCGCTGCGGATAATGCCGGGTACGAGTTCGTAGGCGACGACTCGACCTTGCGGGTCAATTTCCATCTGCGCCGACATCACCAGGCGGTCGACGTGCGGATTCAGGCTGCAAATTCCGTTGGAAAGCTCAAGCGGCAGCATGGGTATGGCACGGTCGGGAAAATAAACCGATGTGCCGCGCAAGCGCGCTTCGCGGTCGAGTTCCGTGCCGGGCCGAACGTAATGCGCGACGTCGGCGATGTGGACGTGAAGTAGATAATTGCCGCCGGCCCGGCGCTCCACCAGCACGGCATCGTCAAAATCCTTGGCCGTTTCGCCGTCGATGGTCACGATGGGCAAACCGCGGAAATCGCGGCGGCCATGGCGGTCACGCTCGGGAATAAACTGCGGCGCGGCTTCGCCCTCCGCCAGCACCTGCGCAGGGAAGCGGTGTGGCAAGTGGAATTTGCGGATGATGATTTCCACGTCCACGCCGAAGTCTTCGCGCCGGCCAAGAATTTCGATCACGCGGCCGCGGGGCAAAGCGGCTTGACGCGGATATGAGGTGATCTCGACGTCCACCACCAGTCCGTTCAGGTCTTGTGCTGAGCGCCGCGCAATGACCTTCTGCTCCTTTGAGCGCCCCTCCGACTCTCCGCCGAATTGACGGTCGCGGGTGCGTGGAGTTTCCGCCTCCGAGGCGTTCAATTGCCCAGAATCCCCGGGCCATTCTTCGCCGCGCGGGATCACAATTTCAAACGGGATTCGGTGGTCGAAGGGCAGGACGAAGTTGTAACGCTGGCCGCAATGGAACTGCCCCACCACGGTCTTCTGCGCGCGATTAGCAACATGCAGGATGCGGCCCTCGCGGCGCCCGTCGGGCTTGGCGCGAAGGACCTGCACCTCAACGCGATCGCCATTCATGGCGGAGCTCATTCCGCCCGCGGGGATGAAAATGTCCTGGTCCGCGCCGGCCAAAGGAGCATCGGGCACCACAAATCCGTAGCCGTCGCGGTGGCCAATCAGCCGGCCGGTGACGATGTTTGCGCCGCGCGGCTGCGGGCGTGCTGGAATCGAGCCTTGGAGGTTTCGGTCCGCATCTTCCGGCGGCAGGGAATGCTCGCCTGCCTGCCGGGCGAGCGCGAAATGGTTCTTCTTCATATAGACAATACGATGCTGGCGGGAGAGAGATTTCAGCGCGGCCTTCAGGTCGCGCGCTTGGCTTGACCGCAAGCCGAGTTCCACCACCAACTCGCGCAGCCGGAACATCCTGCCCGGTGCGCGCTGGAAGGTCTGGAGGATCTCCTGTGGGGATGGAAATTCACGCATGGTGATCTACAATCTCAATGCACCCGACCAATATAGACCGAAAGCAGGCCGTGGTGAGACAGGAATTGTTCCGGGAGCCTTCATGAGGAAGGCCAGCCTGGCCGGAATTGCATGATTACCAGAACTTGACGGGGAACCCGCAGGCAATTGCGGACATCTAATCCAATTGTACTCATTCAGCTTCCGAGGGAGGGACAACCATGTACGCGATCATCGGCGCAAGTGGAAATACGGGTAGGGTGGTGGCGGGAACACTGCTGGCGCACAAGGAGAAGGTCCGAGTAATCGGGCGTGACGCCCATCGCCTGGACACCCTGATTCAACAAGGCGCGGAGGGCTTTGTGGCCGACGTTACGGACGCCGCAGCGCTCACGCGCGCCTTTCAAGGCTCGCAGGCGGTTTACCTGATGATTCCCCCCAACGTCAGCCATGCCAACGTGCGGGAATATCAAGAGCGCGTGAGCGACGCATTGTCGTCGGCGGTTCAAAAGGCGCAGGTGGAGTATGCGGTTCTTCTGAGCAGCGTCGGCGCCGACAAACCGGACAGAACCGGGCCCGTGGTGGGCTTGCATAACTTCGAGAACAGACTGAACGGCATTGTCAAACTTAAGGCCGTCTACTTGCGCGCCGGGTATTTCATGGAGAACCTTCTGCCCCAGGTTGGAGTCATCAAGAACTTCGGAGTGGTGGGCGGGCCCTTGCGCGGCGACTTGAACTTGGCCATGATCGCCACACGCGACATCGGCGCGGCGGCCGCGGATGCTCTTCGCAAGCTCGATTTCAAGGGTAAACAAGCGAGGGAATTGCTCGGTCAGCGGGACCTGACTTACGTGGCCGCGGCGGCCATCATCGGGAATGCCATTAACAAGCCGGACCTCGGTTATGCCCAGCTTTCCCCCGAACAACTGAAGCCTGCGCTGGTTCAGATGGGCATGTCCCCCAACATGGCGGACCTGCTGCTGGAGATGTCTGAAGCGCTGAATTCCGGCTACATGGCTGCGCTTGAGCCCCGCTCCGTCCTGAATACCACTTCGACTTCCATTGAGGAGTTTGTCGCCGAACAGTTTGTGCCGCGGTTCCTGGGAAAAGCTGCAGGAGCTTGATTCAGTTAGTCATCCAAAAACGCACGCGGCGGCCGAAGCCGCCGCGCGTCTTACCGGAAGTTACAAGCCCGCGAAACCTGGCGCATGACGCGCCTCTATATCTAGAAGCTGATGCGGAAGCCAAACTGGAGTTGCCGCGTCCAGTATTCGTAGGTGTTGTTCACAGCCTCTACGGATTTGAACGGTGCGTAATTGCTCAGGCAGGGGGTGGTCTTGGAGCAGGCATCCGTGATGCCTGAGGAATCCACCACCGAACTCGAGGTTGAAATCGTATACGCCTCGGCATTTTCGCCGGACGATCCGGTTCCGCCTTGCACGTTATAGTGATTGAAGAGGTTGAACGCTTCGGCGAATAACTGTAAGTCGATTTTTTCCTTAATTCGGATGGTCTTGGAGATGTGGAGATCCAAGTCCTCCGTCGGGGCTGCCCGGAAGTTGTTGCGGATCGGGATGTTGTCATCTCCGAAGGCGCCATTGTAGTAGCCGCCATTGGAAAGGGATCCGGGGCCGGTGCCGCTGATATACGCGGACCAGGGAAGATTGGTTTGCGCAGTGAAGATGGGCGCCATCTCCCAGCCGTTAACAAACGTACCCACTGGACCCTTGGCATGCCAGGGCGAATTGGCAACCATGCTGACGACAACACGCTCGGGAACATCCAGGTTGGAGTTGCCGTACATTTGGCCTATGTTGTTGGGTTCAATGGAGCCAAAGGCGCTGCTGCCGGACGTGAATGTCGTCGTGTCGTTATTATTGTTGGCATCCAGGGCGTGCGCCCAGGTGTAATTGGCGTCGAACTGAAGGGAATGGCTCAGACGGTGCTTTACTTCAACGACGAGAGCATTGTAATTGCTGCTCACGCCAAAGATGTCATCCATCTGGGCGTAATTCGGGTTGGGCCGGCAGGCGTAGAAAGGAGTGGTGAAGGTCGGACCGGAAAGCGGCCCCCCACCCTGCACGAAATATGTCAGGGACGAACCGGCGCCCGCGCAGTTGGGGGCCGCAGCGGTCCCGGAGTTCGTTCCGGGGACAAGGTTGTCATCCGTAAGCTGCGGCAGCATGTGCCCGAAGCTTCCCATATAGCTTACGGAGAGAACGGTATTCCAACCGATGTTGCGCTCAATTGAGAAGTCCGCTTCGTCAACCTCGGGGTTATGGTAATGCGGATTAAAGTACAAAATCGCCGGGGCCGCCGTGGCGCCGGGGAAAGTGTTTAGAATCTCCGGGAAAATGCCCTGCCCGCTGAAACTCGGCGGGGTCCCTCCAACATTGGTATTGGAGCCGCTGCTGTAGCTGTAAGCCGGCTGGCCTGTCAAAACCCCGTTCTGGATAAGGCCGCTCTCGCTCTCGACGCTGAAGATGGTGGCGTTCTCGATTCGGCCGTAGTAGATGCCGAAGCCCCCGCGCACTGCCGTCTTGCCATCGCCAAACACGTCCCACGCAAAGCCAAACCGCGGGCCAAAGCCCTTCTTATAGTTGGGCATCTGCTCCGTAGCGGGAACGAGGGGATTCGGGAAGAACGCGGCGGGAAGGTGCTCGTACTCCCAGCGTAACCCCATCGATAAAGACAAGCGTGGCATTGCCTTCCAATCATCCTGGACGAAAAACGCCAAGTCATCCGTGGGGATGTTGAACGAGAGCGTGCCGAAGCCCTGCGCAAAACTTGAGTAATAAGAGTTGCAGGGGTGATTACTGCAGGCGGCGACGGCCGGCGCGTAGATATCCTCGAGGAGGTTCCCGATGCCGCCGCTATAACTGAACGATCCGTTCTGCTCGTAAATATTGCTGAGCAAATCGTTGATGTGGCTAAAGTCCCCGCCAAACTTCAGGGTGTGATTGCTGTGCGTCCACGTTATGGTGTCAGCGGCTTGGTTGCGGAGTTCCCTGGGATAGTCATACCGCAAATCGTAATATGCCGTCCCCAGAGCCACCCCACTGCTGGTGCTGCTGATGTAGGTGGAATAACCTGTGGGATTGGTGTAAGTGACCCAGGAAGGAAAGGTGGTGGAGCCCGCCGTTGTCGAATACATCTCATTTACCTCATAAGGATCGGGGGGCGGGGCGGATTCCCACTCAAAGTCCATGCCTGCCTGGTAGCGGAACTCGTTCGAGATGTAGGGAGAAAAAAAGCTGTCCAACTTGGCCACACCCCAGGTGTCGGAAACGTTGTCATTCCCCATCGCGCTGCCGACACTGTAATTGTTGGCCACCTGGGTCTGAACCCCATAGGGTGAAATCCAGCGCATGCGATTGAATTCAATGGAAGCACGATTCTTTTCATTGATCTGGAAATCCACCTTGGGGAAGAGGATGTTCTGCTTAGCCGTGCGAGGCGTGGTCCCCAAGTTATTGGTAATAAAACTGCTCAGGCCGGCATTGTAATCCGTTACGCCGGTGGCGTAAGACGCCGCGGTGGCCGTACCTTCCACGACGATGCCGGCGATGGCGCAAGCCCCCACGGTCGCGGTATAGAGGTTCGAATTCCCCCCAAAGATGGCGTTGGTCGAGGCGAGCGTGGTGGTATTAGGGGCAACCGGCTTGATGGCTCCAGGGCTGGTGTTGTTGGCGGCGGTGCAGGCGTAATTCGCACCGGCCAAAGTGGCGGGAGAGATCGGCGCAGCATAGAAAGCGGCAGGGGTGTTCGGCACCGAGTCTCCAGGAAATTTGCGGTAGAAATTGTCGTAGGCAAAGAACACGAAAAGTTTGTCTTTCACGATCGCCCCGCCGATCGAACCGGCCTCAATATCCCAATAGTCCTGAGGTTTGGTGGGATAGGCGACCGCAGCGCCGGAAGAAGAGAGCTCGGTAATCGTGGTCAGGGGATTACGCGCCGCCCAGTTGTTTTCGCGGTTCTTCCAGGAAGCGTCCCCGTGCCAGTTGTTGGTGCCGCTCTTGGTCACAACATTCACCACGCCTCCGGCGGACCTGCCATATTCAGCGGAGTAATTCGAGGTGTTCACCTGGAATTCCTGCACAGCTTCTTCGCTTTCGTTATAGCTGGAGCGGGTGCGTCCACGTTGTTCGGAAAAGAAAGCCTGATTGTCGTCTGCTCCGTC
>JASIKV010000425.1 GCA_030049455.1 Terriglobia bacterium | reverse complement strand
CATCAGTTCTTGTTGCTGCAAACTTCCAACCGGAACCAGCAGCCGCCCGCCTTCCGCAAGTTGGTCGACAAGGACTTGCGGAACGCAGGGCGCCGCCGCGCTGACGATCACCACATCGTAGGGCGCGTGAGAGGCGAGCCCTTCGCTCCCATCACCGGCAATCACCTCCACGCCGGCATAGCCAAGGCGCGCGAGGCGCAGGCGGGAGCTCTCCGCAAGCCGCGGATTGATCTCCATCATCCAGACCGTCGCGCCCAGTTGCGCGAGGATCGCCGCCTGGTAGCCGCTGCCCCCTCCAATCTCAAGCGCCTTGTCTCCATCTGCGACGGCCGCGGCCTGGGTCATTGCCGCCACCATGTAGGGTTGGGAAATCGTCTCGCGCAAACCGATGGGAAGCGGCCGGTCTGCGTATGCCGCGTTAATCATTGCAGCAGGAACGAATTCGTGGCGCGGAACCTGTCGCATAGCCTCCAGAACACGCTCGTCGCGGATGCCCCGCCGCCGAAGCTGGGTTTCCACCATGTCGCGGGCTTGGATTTCAAATGAACTGGCGGCAGTCATGCGCTTGGCTTCCTGGATCGCAGGAGGAGTTGGAGTATCCGGACGCTGCTTGAGCCGGTGGCCTACTGGCCGGCCAGCTTTCGGGCTTCCGCACGCGTGTAGAGAATGCGATGGATTACCGTGACGTTGGAGAGGACGGCAATCAGCCACAGCACGGGCGCCATGCGGTCAAAGAGCGCTCCGATAATGATCAGCACCACTCGCTCCGGCCTCTCCATGAATCCCACCTTGCACGTGGGAATCAGATTCTCGGCGCGGGCGCGGGCGTAGCTGATCATCACTGAGCCGATCATGGCGACCGCGACCAGGCAGACATAATTGTACCGGTTGATGCGGCCGTAGTAGACCAGCAGTCCGATCAGCAGGCAGAGGTCGGAATAGCGGTCCATCACGGAGTCGTAGAATCCGCCAAATGGAGTAACTCGATGAGAAAGGCGCGCCACGCGGCCATCCGTCATGTCAAAAATCCCGGCCAGGATGATGGTGGCGCCCGCCCAGGCAAAAAATCCGTAGGCAAAAAGATAAGCCGCAAGGCAGTTGATGATAAATCCGATGAAAGTGAGGAAATTGGGATTGATGCCGCTCGAAACAAAACCGCGAACGATGGCGTCAAGAACGTGCTGGAGCGTGTCACCGATTTTTTGGGTCACCATGTTCGGATTCCAGGCGCCGGGTGCGCGTGCGGACTGTTTCGAAGCCTTTTACGAAATGAACGCCGGCCGCGAGGCTCAGGCCTGTTCGTGAATGGTCATCACGGCGCGAATTTCGAACTCGCGCGACCCTTGGGGCGTTGTGACGTTTACCGTGTCGCCCATTTTTTTACCCATCAGAGCGCGGCCGATCGGCGAGGTGGTGGAGATGCGCCCCTGGCTGACATCCGCTTCCTCACTGGTCACCAGCCTGTACTCAATCTCCGAGTTGCGGTCAACATCATAGAGGGTCACTTTCGATCCAAAGGCAATGCGGTCCTTCGGAATATTGTTCATGTTGATGAGCGAAAGGTCCGCCAGGCGCGTCTTGAGCTGGATCAGCCGCGCGCTCACAAAATCCTGGCGCTGCTTGGCCATGATGTATTCGGCGTTTTCGCTCAGGTCGCCAAGAGCCCGCGCGCGCTTCAGCTCCTTCGGAAGCTCGTGGTTCAACTCGTGCTCCAAAGCCTGAATTTCTTCCTGGAGTTTTTGAACGATTTGGGTGGGCATTGTGCGGTCCCTGTTGCTTTGAGGTTCGCTGACATTATAGGTGAAATTGGACGGGCCGCGCAACGCGTTCGGCGGGCGTCGGCCGGCGGTTCACTTGGCCCGAGGGGTCCGCACGGCATAGATGGCGCCTGCGCCCAGCACACCCGCAACAGTTATGATTCCCCACGCAAGATTGTAGCTGTGGGTCGATTCAAAGATTTTTCCCGCCAGAACAGGCCCGAAAAACTGTCCCAGCGAATCCGCCATGATGATCAGGCTTAGAAGCTTTCCCAGTGCCGACAAACCGAAGCACTCGGCCGTGATCAAAGGGATCAGAAAATAGTCTGCGCCCATGGCAAACCCGAAAATCATGGCAAAGGACCAGAGGGCGGCGGCACGATGCGCAGCGAGGAGCAGAGGAATCGCCAATGCAAGGATAAGATAGAACAGCGCCATGACGTTTCGCTTGTTGAATCGGTCCACCAGATGGCCAACCCCAACCCGTCCGACAAGCCCGGCCATCAGCAAGCCGCTTGAGACGTGCGAGGCCTGAACCGTCGTGTAACCCGTGTCGCGAAGGAAAAGGACGAACTGCTGAATGACCGTTCCGATGGCGCCAATAGTGAAAGTACTGCCAATGAGGATGAGCCAGAAATTGACGGTTCTGATCGCTTCCGATAGTTTCGCGGAAGGTTCCTGTGCTATTGTCACTTCAGGCCGAGCGGAATCAACTCCGTCGGCAACCAGGCCCATCTCGGCTGGGGCCGATCGCGTCACCCACTGTGCAAGGGGCAGCAGCACGACGCCAATTAAAGCACCAACAACCATGAATGCCTGCCGCCAACCGACTTCTCCGATGAGGTATGCGGACAAAACAGGCGCTGCGACCCCTCCCAGCCCTAATCCCAGGTACGCATATCCCATGGCCCGCCCGCGCTTTACCCGAAACCAATTTGAAATCAAAATCTGATTGGAAATGGGACCGGCCAGGATGTATCCAACTACTTCCACGATGCACAAAGCATCGTATTGCCACAAGCGTGACATCCAACCCATCAAAGCAATGGGCAACGCGACCAACAACACACCGGCGCGCATGACTCCCCGCGCGCCGACGCGATCAATCAGCGCGCCGAGGAATCCTGATGCCGGGGCGACAATCACAAAGCCCAGAAAGAGGCCTTGGGTCACCTGGCTGCGCGTAAAATGCAGCGAGTCGACCAGAGAAGGGTAAAAAACCGGCAGCCCGTAGAAAACCAGTCCCACCGCAAAAAACAAGTTCAGGAACGCGCAAAGGACAATCCATTCGCCGTAAAACCTCCGTGTGGATGTGATCGAACTCATGAGAGGAAAGACTACCCAAATTCCGGCCCGAGGACGCCGCATTGCAGGTCCGTGCGACCCGGAAATTCATTTCGCCCGCGGTACATTCGTGTGAGAGGGCGCGAAAACCTGAAACCGTGCTGGCGCAGGAGATTTATCGCCCAGGGGTTGCTTGTTGGAGCATCCACAAAAATCCTGGCGCCCCCTGATCGGTTCAAGAACTTATCCAGTAGTTCGCGCGCCGAAAATTCATCACGCGCCACCCATGGCCCCAGGTGGTCAGCAAGCGCACCGCGACGCCCAAAACTGTACCCTGCAAGTTTGCCCTGCCGGAGCGATTTCAGCACGAAACCCGGATGTTCATTCGCAATAGCACGGAGCAGACTGCTTCGATCCGCGCCAAAAACCTCGTGGTCTTGCTCGAGCGCTTCTTCCGTCACTACCCCGGGCGAGGCCGCCGGATTGGACTGCGGCGACCGCTGCAATTCCCAGCGCTCGATTTCGAGCTCGCCTGCAAAACCAAGTTTTGCATACAGAGGCTTGCCTTGCGGAGTTGCATCGAGCTTTATGCAGGGAATTCTACAATCCGTCAGATAATCAATCGCCGCCTTCAGCAGCTTCCTGCCGATTCCCTTGCCGCGCCGCTCGGGATGAACCAGAACCATGCCGATCCAGGCGAATCGGCCTTCATAGGAAATCGTAGCGACCGTGCCCACCACTTCATCTTCGGCCTCCGCCACGAAGCAACCCTCGGGGCTTGCCCGCAGAAACATCTCCCAGTCGCTGCGCGTCTGATTCCATGCGGCAATCTGTGCAAATCGCGCACCGGCGGGAATGTCGCCGGCAGTCATCCGGCGCAGAAGGCACTCCATGCAGCGCTTTTCTCCCTGGCGCGGGAACTTCATCCGCCGGACTGTTGCAGTAATTTCGCCACCAGTGCCGTCCAACCGGTTTGATGGCTCGCGCCCAGTCCAGCGCCGTTATCACCGTGAAAGTATTCGTAGAACGGAATCCAGTCGCGCCAGTGGGGGTCGGTTTGGAAAAGTTCGTTCCCGCCGAAAACTGGCCTTCGCCCGTCCTTTCCGCAGAGGAAAATCGAGGTCAGCCTTCTTGAAAGATCTTCTGCGACTTCCCACAATGTCAACATCCGGCCGGACCCTGTTGGGCATTCAACCTTCAAATGGTCGCCGAAGTAATAATGAAACCTCTGCAACGACTCGACAATCAGGAAATTGAGGGGAAACCACACGGGCCCGCGCCAGTTGGAATTTCCTCCGAACAAACCTGAGGCGGACTCCGCCGGTTCGTAGGTGACGCGATATTCCTGACCGTTCACGCGCAGAACATAAGGGTTGCGCGCATGTATTTTCGAAACGCCGCGAATCCCGTTGGGCGCCAAAAACTCATTTTCATCCAGCATGTAGCGCAGAAGCCTTCCCAGTTTTCTGCGACTCACAATGGAAAGCAGGCGGCGGATTCCATGCCCGGATTTTTGCGTCATCTCGATGTGATGTGGAACGTCGGGAACGTTTTCCAGAAACCATTGCATGCGGCGCTGGAATCCGGCCAGGCCTGCCATGGCTTCCGGCTCCAGCACCTCGAGCGCGAGCAGAGGAATCAAGCCGACCATCGAGCGCACTTTCATGAAATGGTGTTGGTCGTTGGGAAGATGCAGAACGTCGTAATAGAAGCCGTCCTCCTCGTCCCACAAAGACATTCCATGCCCGCCGCGATTATTCATCGCCCTGGTAATGTAAACAAAATGCTCGAAGAATTTGCTGGCCACGTCTTCATAGGCTGAGTCCTCACGCGCCAGCTCCATGGCGATGGCGAGCATGTTCAGGCAGTACATTCCCATCCAGCTTGTGCCGTCAGATTGCTCAATGTGCCCACCCGTGGGCAGCGGCTTGGAGCGGTCAAACACCCCGATGTTATCGAGCCCCAGGAAGCCGCCTTCAAATACGTTTCTGCCATCCGGATCCTTGCGATTGACCCACCAGGTGAAATTGAGAAGCAGTTTGTGAAAGACCTTTTCCAGAAACGCGCGGTCCGCCGTACCGCACCGCCGCCATTCAATTTTGTAGATGCGCCACGCCGCCCAGGCGTGCACGGGGGGATTCACATCGCCGAACGCCCATTCATACGCGGGAAGCTGTCCATTCGGGTGCTGATACCATTCGCGTAGAAGGAGAATTAGCTGTTCCTTCGCGTAATCAGGATCCGCCAGCGCCATGGCCACGCAGTGGAACCCCAAGTCCCATGCGGCATACCAGGGATATTCCCACTTGTCGGGCATGGAAATGACGTCGGCGTTGTAGAGGTGCTGCCACGCGTGATTTCTCCCGTTCGTCCGTTCAGGGGGAGGCGGGGGGCCGGCGGGATCGCCCTCCAGCCAGGTACGCACATCGTAATGATAGAACTGCTTCGACCAGAACAGCCCACCCATCGCCTGGCGAAAAACGTTCTGAGCGTCAGCGGAAAGCGTGGAAGGAATTATCTTGGAATAGAACTCGTCGGCTTCCGCCAAACGCTCTTCCAGGACGGAGTCAAAACCGCTGCTGAGTGCGTCATCGCCAGGCCGCTCGTTGCTGAAAAGCATGCGGTAGACCGCGCTCTGCCCCGGTGAAATGGTTTGGTGATAAACGGCCGCGACTTTTGTGCCCTCGGGAAGAGGGCTGACGGCATTTCGAGCTCCGTGGATGATGTAATCGTTGAAGGCGTCTTTGACGTACGGCGTTCGGTTCGCGACGCCAAACAAGCGCTGGAAGTTCGTCTCATTCTCTGTGAAAAGTAATTCCGGATGGTCCTGGCAGGTCAGCCAGCGCGATCCGAAGTAAGTGTGCTCCGCCCGAATCACCGCCGCCCCAGGAAGCTCCTCGCCTCTCGCGAGCCTTGGGCGCGTATTGTCCCGCCCCCACGACCACGTATTGCGAAACCAGAGTGTCGGCAACAGGTAAAGCGGCGCAGCCTTGGGGCCGCGGTTGTTGACCGTGACTCGGATCAAAAATTCCTCGGGAGTCGCCTTCGCATACTCTACGAACACGTCAAAGTAGCGATTGCCCTTAAAGATTCCGGTGTCGACCAGCTCAAACTCAAATTCCGTCCTTTGCCTTCGCCGGTTTTCCTCCACCAGCCATGCATAGGGGAATTCCTGCTGGGGATACCGGTACAGATATTTCATGTACGAATGGGTCGGAGTGGAATCCAGGTAGAAGTAATACTCTTTGACGTCTTCACCGTGATTGCCTTCGTCCCCGGTCAGTCCGAAGAGCCGCTCTTTCAGAATCGGGTCGCGGCCGTTCCACATTGCCAGAGCGAAGCAAAGGTATTGATGGCGGTCGGAGATTCCCGCAATTCCATCCTCACCCCAGCGATACGCGCGCGAACGTGCGTGGTCGTGCGGAAAGTACTCCCAAGCTGTCCCCCACGGGCTGTAATCCTCGCGCACCGTTCCCCACTGGCGCTCGCTCAAGTAAGGTCCCCAGCGCTTCCAGTGCTGCTTGCGTTGACGGGATTCTTCGAGCCTCTGTTCTTCACGGTTCATGGAATGTCCGCGTCGATATTTGAATATCGAAAGTCCATCATCTTCCGCCCTCTATCCGAAGATGTCAAATTACAGCGAGGGGTTCCCCGGCGGCTTGCGAACTCCATAAACGTCGGTGTTATACTTCCGCCCCGGAAATTCGTAATGAGTATGACGCGCGTGGCGTGTGCAGGAACAAAAGCGAGGCTCCCATGACTCCATCTTCCCCAAACGATTCACCCAGACTCCGCAGTCGCGACTGGTTTGGCAAGCGCGATCGCTGGGGGCTGGCACACCGCGCCTGGCTGCGCTCGGAAGGATTCAGTGACCGCGTCTTTGAAGGAAAGCCCGTCATCGGCGTCTGCAATTCCTGGAGCGAGCTCAACAACTGCAATGCCCACCTTCGCATTCTTGCCGAAGCCGTGAAGCGCGGTGTGTGGGAAGCGGGCGGATTCCCGCTCGAATTCAATACGCTCTCGCTGGGCGAAATGCTGATGAAGCCCACCACCATGCTCTATCGCAACCTGATGGCGATGGAAGTGGAGGAGAGCATCCGCGCCTATCCGCTGGACGGAGTGGTACTGCTCTGCGGGTGCGACAAAACGACTCCTGCGCAGTTGATGGGCGCCGCAAGCGTTGACGTCCCTGCCATTATGGTTCCTGGCGGGCCGATGCTAAGCGGCATGTGGCACGACCGCGAGCTTGCCGCCGGCACCGACGTACGCAGAATGTGGGAGGAGGTTCGTGCCGGCCGCCTGGGTGAAGAACAGTGGTGTGAGATCGAGAGCTGCGTCTCGCGCAGCGCCGGCCACTGCTACGTGATGGGCACGGCATCAACGATGGCCAGCCTTGCCGAAGGTTTGGGTATGACCCTTCCTGGAGCCGGGGACATTCCCGCTGTGGATTCCCGTCGCATGATGATTGCCGAACGCAGCGGCGGCCGCATCGTGGAAATGGTTAGAGAAGGGCTGCGCCCCTCACGCATCATGACCGCCGCCGCGCTTGAAAATGCCACGCGACTTCTGATGGCGCTCGGCGGATCGACCAATGCCATCGTCCACCTGGTGGCTCTTGCCGGACGACTTGGAATCAGGCTGCCGCTTTCCAGTTTCGACGATATCGCCGCCACGACTCCGTTCATTGCCAACGTGAAGCCCTCGGGCAAATTCCTGATGGAAGAGTTCAGTTACGCGGGCGGTGTGCAGGCGGTGTTGAAGGAACTGACGCCGCTTCTGCAGCTGGACGCAATCACCGCCAACGGCAAATCGATGGGTGAAAACCTCAAGGGCGCCGCGTGCTTCAATCGCGAGGTGATCCGGCCTCTCCGGGAGCCCCTGCTCCCGCAGGGCGGCGTCGTGGTTTTGAACGGAAACCTTGCACCACAGGGCGCCGTGATCAAGCAATCCGCAGTATCACCGCATTTGATGAAGCACCGCGGGCGCGCCGTGGTTTTCGAGAACAACCAGGACCTGCTGGCGCGGCTCGACGACCCCAACCTGCCTGTGGACGAAAATTCCGTGATGGTGCTCAGGAACGCCGGCCCCAAAGGCGCTCCGGGCATGCCGGAGTGGGGCCATTTACCCATCCCGGCGAAGCTGCTCAAGGCAGGGGTCAAAGATATGGTTCGAATCAGCGATGCCCGGATCAGCGGCACCAGCTTCGGAACCATCGTCGTGCACGTCGCTCCGGAGGCGGCGGTCGGTGGAGTGCTGGCAATTGTCCGCGATGGAGACGAAATTGATCTCGACGTTGCGGCGCGCCGGCTTGAGCTGCGCGTCCAGGACGCGGAAATTCGATCACGCCTCGCACAATGGAAACCGCCTGCCCCGCACTACGAACGTGGCTATGGCCGTCTCTTTCTCGATCACATCCTGCAGGCCGACGAAGGGTGTGATTTCGACTTCCTCCGTGGATCGAGCCGCGACGAAGGCGGAACGCCCCTTGCGCGCTATCCGAATCCTGCACTTTAAGGATTTCTTCACTCAAGCCAAAATATGAGTCGCCCCTCATATTCTCTTGTATATGAGAATTGGCTCATGTTATACTTCCCAGCGATGTCCACCAAAACTGACTTTCGTAGGCTGCCCAGGCAGTCGAGGGGGCGACGGCGCGTCGATACTTTGCTCGACTCCGCTGCCGCGGAAATCAGCGACGCGGGCTACGAAGCAGCAACGATGAGCTCGATTGCGGATCGCGCGGGCGCGTCGATCGGCTCGCTCTATCAGTTTTTCCCGAATAAACCGGCGATTGTACAGGCTCTCCGAGCCCGCTACTGTCAGGAATTTGAGATCCTTTGGGAACCGATTGGATTGGAATCAAAGAACCTATCGCTCGAAAGGCTGGTGGCGCGGATGGTGGACTCGACGGTGGCATTTATGGCGCGCCATCCGGCTTTTCTGGCGCTACTTGATGCGCCGTGCGACACCCGTGCGCATTCCGAGGTGCGCGCTAGATTTCAAGAGCTCGTCGCGGGGTTCTTGCGCGCGCGCCGGCCACGCATGTCACCGGAAAAAGCCTTGCGACTGGCAACAATGACACTGCAAATGTTCAAGGCAATGAATTTCTTGTATCGAGATTTGTTGCCGCGCGAGCGCCGCCCTTACATTCAGGAGTTCAAGAGCTTGCTTTTGAAGTACCTGGAGTGCCGGACAAATCATCCAATGCACGGGAATGGCCATCAAGGCTTAACAAATCGTTTTCGCAATGCAAGTTCATTGACCAGGCAGAGAGTCGCGATCGGGAAAGCACAACAAATTTCACACCGGGGCTGACGCAGGCGAAGTTAAACGGAGGAGATGATGTCACGAAGTCGCAGGCTTCGTTCAGGGCTGCTTTTACTCATGGGTGGCGTCTTGCTGGCCACCTCAAGCTGTGGCAACAACGCCCAGGTGAATGCGCAGGCGAACACACCTGCGCCGACGGTGCAGGTAGCGATGGTTGAGAAGCGCGACGTATCCCTGACGAGCGAATGGATCGCCACAATGGATGGCTACATTAACGCCCAGATCAAGCCGCAGGTTTCCGGCTATCTGGTTCGGCAGAACTATCGCGAGGGATCCTACGTTCACAAGGGTGATGTCTTATATGAAATCGACGCCAGGCCCTTTCAAGCCGCACTTGACCAGGCGCAGGGACAATTGGCGCAGAACGAAGCACAGGTCATCCAGGCGCAGGCGCAGCTCGCCAAGGCCGCCCAGGATGTGAACCGCGATACGCCGCTCGCGGAGGCCAAAGCCATCGCGCAAAGCCAATTGGACACCGAACTTCAGGCAAAGGCCGGAGCTGAGGCGGCCGTGGCGGCGGCGCGCGCCGCGGTTACCGCGGCCAAGGCTGCGGTCGAACAAGCCCAACTGAACTTGTCGTTCACCAAAATCGTCTCGCTCGTGGACGGCATTGCCGGCATCGCGCAGGCGCAAATCGGCGATCTGGTTACGACCAACTCCATTTTGACCTCAGTGTCACAGGTTGATCCGATCAAGGTTTACTTCCCGATGTCGGAGCAGGATTACTTGCGCGCTCAGAAAATCGGGGTGCGCTCCGCAAGTGTGCAAAACACACCGCTAAAGGGCGTTCCGCTTACCCTGGTGCTGGCCAACGGAAGCATTTACCCTCACGCCGGCGAAGTGCTCTGGACGGACCGCCAGGTTGATCCGAATACGGGGACGATTCGCGTTGCCGCAGCTTTTCCGAATCCGGGAAATATCCTGCGGCCGGGAGAATACGGCCGCGTTCGCGCGGTAACCGAAGAGCGCAAAGATGCCCTACTCGTCCCTCAGACAGGAGTGACGGAGTTGCAAGGCACATTTCAGGCGGCGGTATTGGGGAACGACAACAAGGTAACAATTCAAAACTTGCAAATTGGTCCGCAGGTGGGCGCAGATTGGATTGTCAACCAGGGCCTTGCGGCGGGAGATCGTGTGGTAGTGGGCGGAATCCAATACGCCCGACAAGGCGCGACTGTAAATCCTGTGCCGGTTGCCGCCCCGAAGCAGGAGCACTGACCCATGGCCGAGTTTTTCGTCCGCCGCCCCATCGTTGCCATCGTCATCGCCATCATTACCATCCTCGCCGGACTGGTATCCATGGAGAGGTTGCCGGAAGCGCAATTCCCGGACATTGTTCCTCCTCAAATCATTGTCTCCGCGACCTATCCCGGCGCCGACGCGCTCACGGTGGAGCAAGCTGTTGCCACACCCATTGAGCAGCAGATGAACGGAGTGGACAACATGCTCTACATGCAGTCCACAAACGGCAACGACAACACGATGGCGCTGACGGTGACGTTTGACGTGGATACCGACGTCAACACCGACGAAGTCAATGTTCAGAACCGCGTGGCGCAGGCGGCGCCCAACCTTCCGCCCGACGTGACCCAGTATGGAACCAGCATCCGCAAATCAACCGGATTGCCGCTGCTCGCCTACGCTCTATACTCTCCAAACCACACGCACGACTCTCTCTTTCTGGCGAATTACGCAAACATCAATATTGTCGATCCCATCCTGCGTGTTCCCGGCGCCGGCCAGGTCATCTTGTTCGGCGCAACGGATTACTCCATGCGGATCTGGATAAAGCCCCAGCTCCTGGCCAGGCTCGGACTGACCGTGGCAGATCTGGTTGACGCGCTGAATCAGCAAAACACGGTGAATCCCGCGGGGCAATTGGCCGGAAACCCGGCGCCGCCCGGCACGCAAATGACCTACATTGTGCGCACGCAGGGACGGCTGGTGACGGCCGAGCAATTCGGCCAGATCGTGGTGCGCGCCAATCCGGATGGTTCCGTGGTGCGGCTTCAGGACGTTGCCCGGATTGAGCTTGGAGGATTGAGTTACAACGAGGTCTCGCGTCTGAACGGGCAGCCAAGCTGCATCATCGCAGTATTTCTTACGCCCGGCGCAAATGCCGTTGCCGTCGCGGATGGGGCTCGCAAGGTAATGGAGCAACTGAAACTGCGATTCCCCCCCGACCTGGTCTACACCACATCACTCGACACGACACTGCCGGTGACAGAAGGCATCCATGAAATCCTGGTGACA
>JASIKV010000424.1 GCA_030049455.1 Terriglobia bacterium | reverse complement strand
TCCGTCAGAATCAGCCAAAATGGATTAATTGTCCGATGTTTTGGAACGAAATCGACAGCGTCTACGCATCCACGTGCGACTTTTCACCCTCCAAAGGACAAGAAGCCCGTCATTTCACGCATTAGACCTCTGAAACACCCCCTCTCGGGGCCTTTGTCAACCCCTGGGAAATGAACATATCTTGTGTAATTTCAACATCTTACAGTAGAAACGCCCGGCAAGCGAGGATTACCGGCTTTTGGCACCCAGGTTGCCCAACTGTTGGTTGCGAGGGACTCAGGTCCCATAAATCAGTCTGACGACTGATCGGGGGCGGGGGGTCACGGTGAGCAGAGAGCACCGGACCCTCCCCTCCGGAAAAGGGCTGGAAACGAAATCAAGGCAAGCGTTCCCAGCATTGAAAGATTTGGGTCGTGATTAGCCGATGAACACTGCGAACTACAAACCGCGACTCATTTTTTGGGAGGTGACAAAGGGTTGCAACCTGCGTTGCATCCATTGTCGCGCCACCGCTACGGAACTCTCATCACCTAACGACCTGCCGAAGACCATAGCCCTGAAAATAATAAAGCAAGTCTCTCAGTTATCCCTACCAATCCTAGTTCTGAGCGGTGGCGAACCTCTTTTTCGCAAAGACATTTACGACCTGGCAGCCTATGCGCATGATTGCGGATTGCGCGTGGCGCTGGCAACGAATGGAACGCTGGTGGATAAGGAAGTTGCCCGCCGAATCGTGGAATCGGGCGTGCGCCGCGTCTCCATCAGCCTGGACGGCGCCGATGCCGCGACGCACGATGCCTTTCGCGGCATTCCGGGAGCGTTTGATAAGGCCGTGCGCGGCCTGCGAAATCTGAAAGACCTCGGCATGTCGGTGCAAATCAACATGACCATCGCGCGGCACAACGCCCACCAGCTTCCCCAGGTGCTGGAAATGGCCCGTGAGCTGGGCGCCGACGCGCTGCACACTTTCCTGCTGGTTCCGGTGGGCTGCGGAGTGGACATCGCGGAAGAGCAGATGGTGCCCGCCGACGAGTACGAAAAGATTTTGAACTGGTTTTACGACCGCGCGCAGGAAGGCGGCATCGAGCTGAAGGCTACGTGCGCTCCCCACTACTTCCGCGTGCTTCGCCAGCGTCGTGCGGCGGAGCGGCGCGCTGCTTCGCGGACGCAAATCTCACACCCGAGCGAAGAAAACAAGATTGGTCCGACGGAAATGACCATGCCGGGCTCAACGGGGATCGCCCTTCACCCCTCCTCGCATCCTGCCGGACCCGGCCACCCCGATAGTATGAACGCGGCAACGAAGGGCTGCCTGGCAGGAACGGGAGTGGCGTTTATATCCTATCAGGGCGAAGTTTATCCCTGCGGTTACCTGCCGGTTCTGGCCGGGAACCTCCACAAGCAGAGCTGGGCGGAGATTTGGGAAAGCGCTCCGGTGTTCCAGCAGCTTCGCGACACGGGCAACCTGAAAGGCAAGTGCGGCTACTGCGAGTTCCGAAACGTCTGCATGGGCTGCCGCGCCCGCGCCTTCGCCGCCACAGGAGATTTTCTCGATGAGGAACCTTTCTGTGTCTATCAGCCGCGCTCTGCGAACGCGGCCGGCAGCCATGAGAAGGAGGAAACCTATGCTCCAGTTCACTGATTTGGTGCGCGGCGGGGAGTCGGTTCGAGACATCAAGCAGAACTTTCCTGAAACCGTGGAAGTGTTTGAGCAATTCCACTTGCGGCCCTCCTGCGACGAGTGCTCCATCGAAATGGCGGCGCGCAAGGTGGGAGCCTCTTTCGAAGACCTGCTTGTCGAAGTGAACAAAGCCATCTATAAGAACCGGGGCGTTACCTCCCGGCCCTTGTGCGGATGAATGGACATGGCCAGCGCCATTACAGTTCCGGGCATGCTGACAAGCTCACGCAAGCGGTCGTTTCTGATTCCGCGCGAGCATGGAGCTTGGGGGATGCTTCTGGTCCCGCTCCTTGCCGGAGCGGTCGCCGGCCAGCCCAGCGGCGGGCAGGTGCTTAGCGTCCTTCTGTTCGCCATGGCCGCGCTCGCCCTGTTTTGCCTGCGAACGCCGCTCGAGGCGGAACTGGGGGTTTCCGCGCTGCGCCCCCAGGACGAGGCCGAGCGGAGGCTTGCTCTCTTTACGGTTTTCTTCTATGCGGCGGTCGCCGGTTCGGCGCTTGTGGCTTTGCTGATTTGGGCGCGCGCCTACGGACTGCTGGTGTTGGGCGCGGCGGCCGCGATCGCGTTCATTCTGCAAGTTGCGCTCAGAAGACTCGGCCGGGAAACGCGTCTGAATTCCCAATTGACCGGCGCCATTGCGCTCAGCTCGACTGCGGCGGGCGCTTATTACCTGGCCACGGGCCGGATGGGAACAACAGCGGTGATTCTCTGGTTCATCAACTGGCTTTTTGCCGCCGATCAGATTCATTTTGTGCACCTGCGGATTCACTCCGCGCGGGCAACGTCCGCCGGGGAGAAAATTCGCAGGGGAAAATCCTTCCTGATTCACCAGGCCGTCTCATTGATTGTCCTGGGATGGATTTGGCATGCCGGGTGGATTCCGGGACTGATTCTTGCAGGGTTTGCGCCGCTGTTCATCCGCGGCCTGCTGTGGTTTCTGGAATCGCCTGCGCCGCTTCAGGTCCGCCGCCTGGGACAGAGCGAGTTGTTGTATGCCATCGTCTTCGGGGCTGGTTTCATCGCCGCTTTTAACCTTCGAATCGGATAACGAAGACCACACTTCTATGCGCGAAAGTGCCGTAGCGGAAAATCATGGTTTTGCCCACCCGGTCCCCCTAGACGCGGGGACAGCATTTCCACGGTTCAGCGGGCG
>JASIKV010000423.1 GCA_030049455.1 Terriglobia bacterium | reverse complement strand
CGCGAAACCCTGCGGGCCTCACACTCCGGGTCGGCTTGTTGTGCAACCTGCGATCCTTCGGGTGACTCTAACCAAATATCAATTCTCGAGCGACTTTTCAAGTTAAATTTCATCTGGCCGCCCGGGCCCGTTCGTTTTTCTTCTGAGTTGGATGCAAAATTCAAGTCTTGCGGCATCACAAAATCGACTTTCTTATTGGCGATGGTCATGGGGCTTATAGGATGGGCTTGAAATCCGGGGTTTTCCCCGATAGGCGTCTTCCAATCTCTGTCGTTCCCCTTGCCGCCACAAGCCCACCGCTCTTAAAATCCAACTGAATGGACTCCTTGACTCCCCATGAGCGCCTCCAGGAGCGCGCTGAACTGGCGGCTGCCACCTCCGCACGCCGCGAGATTGAGAACTTATGCAAGGAATCCTCCAGAGAAGTTCTGATGGGGCTGGCGCGCAACCCGCATTTGCAGGAGCGCGACCTGCTTCGCCTTCTGGCGCGGAAAGACCTGCCCCACGAAGTGGTGCGGGAGCTTGCCCAGCACAAGGAGGTCCGGAAAAACTATACCGTGCAGCTCGCCATGGTCCGGCACCCCAAAACACCTCGCTTGGTTTCTGTTCCCTTGATGAAGTTCCTCTACGTTTTTGACCTCCTGCGGGTTGCCCAAACGCCGGCCGTTCCCACTGACATCAAAATGCTGGCGGAGGAAACCATCCTGAAAAAGCTGGAGGGCATGCCCCGCGGGGAACGGATCTCTCTCGCACGAAGAGGCACGGGGCGCCTTGCCGCGCGCCTGATGGCCGAGCCCGATCTGGAACTGATTCGCGCGGGGCTTGACAATCCCAGCCTGACCGAAGGTAATTTGCTCAAGCTGCTTGCCCTCGAAGGCCTGGAGCCGGTCATCGTGGAGCAAGTGGCCCTGCACGAGCGCTGGTCGCGGCATTACCACCTGCGCCTGGCATTGATTCGCAATCCGCTCACACCCTTTTCCCGCGTGCTGGCCTTCCTGCCCGACCTCGCCATCACAGATCTGCGGGACATCTGCCTGGATCACCGCATGCCGGATACCGTGCGCAAGTACATTGAGGCTCATTGCGCGGCGCGATTGAACAAGCAACGTATCATTCCCCCCTCCGGTGTATAGTAAATGGCGGACTCCAGCGGAGAACTATGCGACCTGACGCTGCCGGGCGACTTCCCGAACCTCTGCGCTTTCCGACTCCTCGCCGGGAGACCGGCCCGCTTTCTCCTGTGGAAGCGCTCTCTCCGGCGTGGAATGAAACCATCCACCTGCTCTTTCGCCCCTTCCTCGGCCGGCGGTGGATTTCGCTCAGCCTGGTCTGCTTGTTCCTGGGCGGTGGTACATCCACAGCAGCATTCCAGTGGAGCTTTGGAGCGCTGCCGGTCGATTTGCACCCTGCCGACCTGCTCCAGCGCGTTCGAGGCGTGATAGCCCAATACATCATTCTGATTGTGCTGGCAGTCCTCATCAGCGCTGCGCTGATCTCAAGTATTATCTACGCGCGTTGCGTCATGCGCTTCGTGCTGGTGAATGCCGTCGTGCAACGCGACTTCTCGATTCGCGCCGCGTGGAGGGCCTCAAGATTCGCCGGCCGGTCCTACTTCAGGTGGCTGGTGGGAGTGGTCGGGGCGATCCTTGGACTGGTGTTCGGAGGGATGGTCGTTTCATTGCGGTACTTGAATCCTCTTCTGGCATCAGGTCACCCCTCCTGGATTCCTTCACTCTTGCTGGTGACGGAGTTGGTGGCAGTGGTGCTTCTGGGTTTGGCGCTGGCCATCGCCATTACCGTGACCGATGATCTGGTTGCGCCCGTAATGTACGCCCGTCACGTCTCCCTTCCCACCGCATGGAAAGAGGTATGGGGAATCGCGCGCCGCGACTGGGGGACTTTCCTCTTTTACGTCGTGATGCGATTTGCGGCGTCAATGGGAATCAGCATCATCGCGCTCTTTATCCTGTTCCCAGTGCTCATGGGACTCTCTTCCGGGGCGTTGGTTGCCGCCGCGCTCGTCATCTTCACCTTGCGCGCGTTCGGACTGGCGTGGGTTTGGAATCCTTTGACGATCTTCCTGGGCATCGTTGCCCTGAGCATTTTCACGGGTTTGCTATTCGCCCTGCTGAGCGTGGTGGGAATGCCCGGTCAGGCCTTTCTGCAAAATTACGGCGTGCGATTCATCGCCTCGCGCGTTCCGGCAGTCGATGATTTCTGCTGCGCTGCGTCACCAGGTGGACGGCGCGGGTAAGGGCTCGGCAGCAGCGCCCGGCCGATGGTAAGATTCAAGAGCATGTCCGGCAACGGAACTCTCGCTTCGGTCTGCGCCCTGGCGGTCTGGTTTGGCGGCTGCCCCAAACGCCAGGGTCCGGCAAGCGCTGTGGTGTATGTGCCTGCGCAGGCGGTGACACCCGCGCCCTCGGCCGCAGCGAATCCTCCGGACGTTTTAGTCATCGAGGAACCGGCTCCGCCACCCACGCACGAAGAGGCGGGCGGAGGCGCCGCTTCGGGTGCCGCCACGCAGCCCACAACGCAACGCCGTGTGACGCATCCCAAGGGGGGGGCCACCACGCCCACCGAGCCGGATGACACCGCTACGCAGGAAAGCCCGGAGACTCCACCCGCCGAAGTTCCTGCCCTCGAGCCGCGCGAAAGTTCCGCGCAGGAAACGGTGCTGCGCGGGCAGGCTGTGAGCCTGCAGGAGAACGTCCGCCAGCGAATCAGCCGCCTGAATCCTGCCCACCTTTCCCCCAACGAGAAGAAGACGCTTGATGATGCGGGCACGTTTCTGGCGCAGTCCACGCGCGCCTTTGAAAGCGGTGATTTCCAGCGGGCGCTCAACCTGGCCCGCAAAGCCTCCCTTCTGGTCGACGCGCTGGAATGAACCGCGCCCGCCGATCAACTTCGCAGAACGCGCCCTCCTTGATATGATACGTCGGCAAAAGGAGAGCCGATGGCAGACTTGGGCGCGGTGGTGATCACGGGGGCATCGACGGGAATCGGCGAAGCGTGCGCCTTGCACCTTGACACGCTGGGGTACCGGGTTTTCGCGGGAATTCGCAAGGCCGCGGACGGCGACTCGCTGCGCAAGAGAGCGTCCTCGCGCCTTACGCCGATTCGCCTGGACATCAGCGACGAGACGGAAATCTCCGTCGCGGCGCGAAACGTCACGGAAGCGTTGGGGGGCGCAGGGCTGAAGGGCTTGATCAACAATGCGGGCATTGTGGTGGGCGGAATGCTGGAATTCCTTCCCCTTGACTCGCTGCGCCGCCAGTTTGAAGTCAACGTCATCGGCCAGATTGCCGTTACACAGGCATTCCTGCCCAGCCTGCGCAAGGCGCGCGGGCGCATTGTGAACATCGGCTCGGTCAGCGGGCTGATTTCCGGACCCTTCACCGGCGCGTATTCAGCCTCCAAGTTTGCCCTGGAGGCGCTCACGGATGCGCTTCGCCTGGAGCTGCGGCCCTGGAAGATTCACGTCTCGATTGTGGAACCATCGTTTATTCAAACCCCCATCGTGGGCAAAGCCATGGCGGCTGCGGACGCGCTTCGGGAACAAGTGCCCGCGGAGGCCCTTCAGTTGTACGGCCCCGCCGCCCGCGCGGTTCGCGATGCAACGCAAGCGGACGCGGCCAGGGGAGCAACCACCGAGGTAGTCGTGAAAGCCGTCGCGCACGCACTCGGCGCCCGCCGCCCACGCACTCGCTACGTGGTGGGCAACAAGTCGGCGCTGCAGATTCGTTTGGCCCGCTCACTGCCCGACCGCTGGCGCGACGCCCTGATTGCCAAGCACCTGGGATTAAAGTAGGAGACCTTTCATGCCGCTCTATTTTTCAGCTCACACCACGGCCTGCCTTACCAAGCAAGCCATGAAGGAGTTGATGCTCAAGTTGCTGAACTCACAGGAAGTGAAGGTGCGGCGCTGCCTGGCCGGCCAGATCGGCGGGCGAATGGTGGCGGAAATCGAAGCGCCCGACCAGCCTACTCTCGAGAAATTCTTTGAGTCGCAATGGGTGAAGTATGAATGGGTCATGCGAATCGATCTGGACGCCCAAAATGGCGTCGTGAACGAATACTGAAATTCCCTCACTGAGGGCCAGGAATGCAAATCTCCGATCTCCTTTTCGGCAAGCCCCTCCGCTCTTCGGAAGAAGCCGGAGAAAAGCTGGGGCCGGTGGGCGGCCTCTCCGTTTTCGGACTGGATGCGCTCAGCTCCGCCGCCTATGGACCGGAAGCGGCGCTCACGCTGATGATTCCGCTTGCCGCTGCGGGAATCGCCTACATCGTTCCCATCACCGCCAGCATCGTCATTCTGCTCGCCATCGTCTATTTCTCCTACCGGCAGACAATCGAAGCCTACCCCCAGGGTGGCGGTTCCTACACAGTGGCGCACGAGAATCTGGGGACGTTCGCCGGCCTGCTGGCGGCTGCCGCCCTCATGATCGATTACGTCTTGACCGCGGCGGTGGGAATCTCCGCGGGGGTCGGCGCGCTGGTCTCCGCGGTGCCGTCGCTCCTGCCCCACACCCTGATGGTCTGCCTCATCATCCTGGCGGTCATTACGCTGGTCAACCTGCGCGGCGTTCGCGAGACCGGAGCCGTGTTTATCATCCCCACCTATGCCTTCATCGGAACGCTGCTTTTTACGATCGCATTTGGTTTGGTGAGGACGCTGACCTCAGGTGGCCATCCGGCGGCCGTGGTTGCTCCGCCGGTCTTGCCCTTAACCGCAGTCGTAGCGGGACCCTGGCTTCTGCTCAAGGCATTTTCCAGCGGATGCACCGCCATGACCGGAGTTGAAGCGGTGAGCAACGGCGTCCAGGCATTTCGCGAACCGGTGGTAAAGTCCGCCCAGCGCGCTCTGACCTCAATTATTGCCATCCTGATCGTCATGCTGGCGGGGATTGCCTATTTGGTTCGCGCCTACCATATCGGGGCGACCGACCCGGGGCAGCCCGGATACCAGAGCGTGCTCTCCCTGCTCACGCTGGCCGTAATCGG